>JAILQK010000116.1 GCA_024699045.1 Lachnospiraceae bacterium
TGAAAAGGATCGATCATATTGACATCGTTAAGATCCGCCGTTGCCGCTTCATAAGCAAGATTGACGGGATGCTTCAGCGGCAGGTTCCATATGGGAAAAGTCTCGAATTTGGCATAGCCGGCAGTGATCCCGCGCTTATGCTCGTGGTATATCTGCGAAAGACAGGTCGCCATCTTTCCGGATCCCGGTCCCGGCGCCGTGACGACCACAAGCGGTCTTGTGGTATGTACATACTCATTTCTGCCGTACCCTTCATCGGACACGATCTTGCTGACATCTCCGGGATATCCGTCAATGACATAATGCAGATAGCTGTTGATATTATGGGCTTCGAGCTTTTGCCTGAACTTATCGGCAGCAGCCTGACCGGTATATTTGGTGATGACAACGGACGAAACATAAAAATCCATGTCCCGGAAGCTGTCGACCAGTCTAAGGACATCGCTGTCATAGGTGATCCCAAGGTCTCCTCTTGTTTTATTCTGCTCGATGGCATCTGCCGAAATGACTATGACGATCTCTGCCTGCTCCTTAAGATTTGAGAGCATCTTAAGCTTGGAATCAGGCTCAAAGCCCGGAAGGACTCTGGCCGCATGATAATCATCGAACAGTTTCCCCCCGAACTCCAGATAAAGCTTATCGAATTTTTCTATTCGCTCTTTAATATGAGCAGACTGGATCTTCTCATATTTGGCATTATCAAAACCTATATCTGTGCCGCCCGCCGGTTGTGAAAGATTACTCTTCATCCTTCCATGTCAACCGTGAAGGCAGCTACGGCATTCTCCAATATATTGGTGATCTCGAGCGTCTTATCAGACTCTTCCTTTATCGTCTGGATCGTGGCGCCGATCTCTTCCATGGAAGCATTGGTCTCCTGACAGGATGCCGCATTCTCTTCGGATATGGATGAAAGTGCGCTCACATCGTCAAGCACCTTGCCCTTGGCGGTA
Source organism: Lachnospiraceae bacterium (assembly GCA_024699045.1). Lineage (GTDB taxonomy): Bacteria > Bacillota > Clostridia > Lachnospirales > Lachnospiraceae > NK4A144. The sequence continues at coordinate 954 of JAILQK010000116.1, forward strand.
TCCAGCTCCTGGGTCTTCTCTGCGATCGTATTGATCGCGTTGACCGTGCCTCCTACCTTTTCATTGACTATCGTAAAGCTGTCGTTGACCTGTGTGAGTACGGTGCCCTCATTATTGACCGCCTCCGAGATCTGACCCGCATATTCGACGTTCTTGTCGGAGGTGGCTATGATCTCATCAACTATCGCCTTGATCTCCTTGGATGACTGATCGGACTGGGAAGCAAGCGAAGATATCTCCCCTGCCACAACCGCAAAGCCTTTACCGGCTTCTCCGGCCCTTGCCGCTTCTATCGAGGCATTGAGGGAAAGAAGGTTGGTCTGAGAGGCGATGCTCTCTATGACCGAAGCCGCTTCGGCGATCTTCTTTACAGCCTCTGAAGAAGAATTGATACCGTCAACAACGGACTTGGAAACCCTGATCGTATCGGTATTGGCTTTCATAAGCTCATCAAGAGCCGCCTGCGCCGTCTGATTCTCCGTTTCGACTTCTTTGGCATAACCTGTGGCTTCTCCCGCAAGATTCTTGATGTTATCGATGTCATCGCCGATCTGTATCATGTTGACCTGGGTATTCTGTACCGATTCCGCCATATCCATGGACCCCTTCGACAGATCATCAACGGCCTGGACCACTCCTTCCGTGGCCGAATTAACGGTCGTGACTCCTTCACCCACATCATCCATATCCTTATGAAGCTCCTTGACATCATTAAGGATATCCACAACGATCGATCTGATCTTTTTACGGACAGTGACCGCATCATCGGCGATCTGACTGAGCTCTCTGATCCCGGATGTCGGGTGGCTGTCTCCCGTAAGATCACCTTTTGCAAGCATCGTAAGCTCTTCTGTCACATCCTTAAGCGATCTGACTATCCTTCTCGAAATAAGGATTATGATCGTCGCAAATATGATGATGAGCACCACTATAAGGATGACCATTGCCAGAACAGCCGATCTGATGGTTTTCGTCACCTCGGCCTGAGGCTCACCTGCCCATGCGGCTCCGACAACATTATTATTGCCGTCATAGAGCGGAAGATAATAAACATAAAAGTCATGTCCGCCGACATTCACCCCGTCAGCCATTACGGATTCGCCCTTTTGCACTTTTGCCCAGATCTCGGCATCCATCTTGGTGTTTTCGTTTCTCTGCCCGTCATCCTTAAGAACGGATGTGATAAAACGGGTATCACCCATGAACAGGGTCATCTCTATGTTGTCACCTTTAAGCGAATCAACATACTCATGTTCATATGCCGGCTCTCCCACATTGATGATGTCCCATTCATAATACTGCCTGAGTCCGTCAGCGGCCACTTTGAGCTTTTCATAAGTATCGCCGGTCATGGTCTTTGAAGTATTTACGCCGGTTACGATACTCAATACCAGACTGGCCATGATCAGCGGAACGAAGCCGATCAATAAAAGCGCCTGACTCATACCGATTTTCTTTTTCATCTCCTGCTCCTCTTCCGACAAAAGGTTATCCGCCCCTGTCAGTGTTTTATTTGAAGAATGACATATCCTCGCCGAGCTTGCGGGCAAGATCATTCAGCTTATCCGCCGATGCGGCAAGCACGTTCACCGTAGCATTGAGCTCCTGCATGGAGGCCGATGTCTGCTGCGAAGCCGCGGCATTCTCCTCTGAGATTGCCGACAGTGATCCCATTGCATCGACAACGATATCCTTTGCCGACATACAGGTGTCCGCATTGCTGGAGATAGAGCCTACACCGCTTACGGTGGTCTCAATGTTTGCGATCAGATCATGTATGCTGTCAACGGTTGCCTGCATGACCTTCTGCTGCTCGAGCGCAACCTTCTTAACGGCATCAGCCTTCTGGGTAGCCTGCTCGGACTGTTCGAGAAGGCTTGCCATCTCTTTGCGGATCTCCTCGGCCGTATTGTTGGAATCCGTGGCCAGGCTTCCGATCTCGGTAGCGACCACCGCAAATCCTCTTCCTGCATCACCGGCTCTGGCGGCCTCGATCGATGCGTTCAGCGCGAGCAGATTTGTCTGGGAAGCGATATTTGTGATCATATCGACCTTCTCGTTAACCGTATTTACGGCATGGCTTGTGGTATTGATCGCTTCGGTGATCTCTTCGACGTTCCTGTTCATCTCCTCGGAACTCTTCATGAGCTTGTCCAGCTCATCTGCCGAAGTCTGGCTTGCCGAATTCATCTCACCTGCGGTATCCGCAAGCATCTCTGAATTCTCGGTGACCCCGGTAACGGCAACATCGATGTTGCCGACACTCTCCGTAGCCTGTTGGATGCTGTCGGCCTGCTCGGTCGCGCCCTTGGCGATCTCCTGGATCGCATTTGAGACATCATCGGCAGTATGCGAGATCTGTCCGGCGGTATCGGCAAGGTCATTTGAAGAAACCCCAAGCGTTTCCGTAGTATTCTTAACATCTGAGATTATGGCCTGCAGGGCATCTATCAGAGTATTGGTATCCTTTATCATCCCTCCGATCTCATCTTCGTAATCAAGATACTCCGAGATCTTATCAAATTCACCGTTTGAAAGCTTTGAAAGCGAATGCGAGATGACCTTGGTGCTTCCGAGTATATACCTCATTATAAAGATGCCCAGCACCAGGAGTACCGCGATAAGCGCAATGATGAGGATCATGAGCACGATCACCTCATTACGTATCTCGGCTGCCATCTGAGCGTTCTTGTAGGTTGCATATTCCTCAACTATATCCTGAAGAGATGCTATGTCTTCACGTGCCGCCATAAATGCAGGGTACTGTGAATCATAATCCCCGCTCTTGGTATGCGGATCGTAAGCTGTTTCCCATGCGCTTATAAGTTCTCTTGATTTAGCGACCAGCGAGGAAATGGACTCGCTCTGTCCGGACATCCGATAATCGTTATACAGATACTCATCATTCTTGAACAGAGTATCGATCTCTTCTATACCCTCGATTACCTGTGCATGGTTCTCATCATATGTCGCAAGCTCCTCTGTGACGCCATCGGTATCTCCCTTTTCTTCCAGAAGATGCGCCCTCTCGCTTGCAAGCTGTGCCTGATAGAAATCCCTGTCCTCAGACAGGATCTCATCTATAAGACCTTTAAGCTCATCATAATAGACAGTTTTTGCCTGATTCAGCGTTGAGATCTGACTTACACCCGAATAGATCCCCAATACAATTGCCATGATCGCCAACGGCATCATCATGATCCCGAGTTTGATAAAAATACTCTGCTTTTTTAACATTGTCCTCTCCCTTATTTATATTTGAAACTGAAAAAAATAGCCGGAATAATGTCACCGGTTTATATACCGAAAAAAAGTATAGCACACAAGATGTATTGACTACAAGACGATTTTTCATTTTTAAATCACAAAATGTAGTGTTTTAGAAGATTTATCTCACCGGTGCATAATCACCTGAATTTTCGGATAAAGAATGTATAAGAGAATAATAATTAGCGAAACAACAGAAACCGTCATCCCGATACCAAAAAGCGGGATATTGTATTCCAGCTCGATATGATGGATCCCCTCCGGTATATCAAGCTTTATGAAAAGGCCGTAAAATTCATCCGGAGTCATCATCTGCTCTCCGTCAAGACTGATCGTCCACCCCACGGATAAAGGAACGGCAAGGACCAGTTCCCTGCCGGACGGGATATCGGCAAGCGCTTCGATGCGGTCATCCTTAAACCCCGTAAGGGTAAAGCTCCCGGACGAAAGCTCCTCACAGAGCGCCCGCATCGCATTCGGTTCAAACCTGTACAGGACTATATCGAGGTGCTCGACTTCACTTTCTTCATCCGTATATAAGGTCACCGTTCCGCCCTTTTCAAGCCGGCCCAGATCCATTATGCTATCATATCTCAGATCCTCGAATCTGCCGTATTCGTCTTCGGAAAAGTCCGTATATTCTTTTATCGTGTCGATATCATCCTCTGTCCATGCATAATAATGACCGTCCTCGGGCACCGTGATAACGGCTTTTCCGTAATCTTCTTCTATATATATGCTGTCTACGGGATGAAAGATCTCATCTCCTCCCAGCTTTATCGCGGTTTTATTCTGACGGTCAAGAGGATCGGCCACTCCCCGGTCATCATCATCAAATCCGTAATATCCCTCGGGAACGGTATATCCGAACGGAAGGGCAAAAAGACATTTATACAGATAATCGTCTCCCTCTTCCCCGATATAAGTGGCGATATCGTAATCGGTCTGATTATTCCTGTACTCATCCGCGAGTACGTAACCGATCCCCATTATCGCGGAGGTAAACGGGGTAAGCCCCTCTCCCATATAATGCACCTTTGAGGCCTTCATCCCGAAATCCTTGTAGAAATCCTCGGCTCCGTTATCAATGGTGGACGAAAAATAAGATGCATCGTGATATCCCGAAAGGCAGGAAATATTCCGGATGTTCTCATCCACGGTATCAAACCTCGTGAAACAGCCCAGATTCAGGGGGTCATCCTTCTCCGCCTCACGCGCGAGCTTCCGATAGGACATCACATCGGTGAAATAACCCTCCCTTGAGACGTCACGCGGCGAGGTTATATTGAGATTGATGGCAAGCTCAAACACCACGATCATCATGAAGCAGTATATCCCCCACTTCATATATTCCGTTCTGAAAAATACAAAAAGGATCATTATAACGGCATAAAGAGCCGTAAATACCGCCCCCAGTATCCATGTATATATATCCGCATGGCTGTCATCGCGGCAGAATATAAGACAAACCGCGTAAAGGAGCGCCGTAAAAAGGACCGCGATCCCGGCTTTGACAGCGCCTGTATCTTCCATTCCCTCAAGCGCCTCGTAACCGGCCGATATAAGCAGGATGATAAGCAGGAAGGTCTGTCTTGCGGGGATGGAGTCCGGATAATTAAACCCGTGCCAGATAAATTCCAGAATGTTCGTATTGAATGAAAAATAAAAGAACAGGATGAGAAGACCTCTGGTGATCTTATTTACCGGCCGTATCCTGCCATTCATAAAGAACAGAGGCAGCAGCATTATGACCGCGACCGTGGCATAGGTCCCGGGCTCGTGTCCGAGCCCCGTTTCGATCCCGACCGCCGGAAAAGAACGCAGGATCAGCGTTGGGATCTGCATATAGAATTCGATATGATCCGGAAGACTGTTTCCCGAAAACGAAGTACCCCTGATCACTGCCCATTCCGGGATAAGGAGCACCGCGGCAAGTCCCGCGGCAAGAACCGATGACACACCGAAGCGGATAAGTGAAAGGAGCGTCTCCTTTATGCCCTTGAAATTCTCGGCGGTAACCGCAAAAAAATAAAGGACAAGGAAGATATCGATAAGCATCGCTATATAATAATTGGTCCAGGTGACCGCCGCCATGATAAGGATGTAAAAGATCTCCGGACGACCCTCTCTCTCACCCCTGACGGTCTTTTCAAAATAAAGGAGAGCGAGCGGCGCAAGGGCTAT
>JAILQK010000156.1 GCA_024699045.1 Lachnospiraceae bacterium
ATTGACTTTATGCGGGATAACCACATATTTAAGTCAGATGTCGATCTACAGAAAACAATGTCAGCGTGATATCACAAATGTTGCTTCATATCTTGCAAGCCTTGCGGCAGCTGAAGGAGAGGATTTCATACGTTACAAGGATTTTTATGAGGCTCATTACGATAAGGTGGATATTCCTGTCGATGCTTCCGAATATCTGAGTTACAAAGAGGAGTTTGAGTCTCTTTTTGCAAAGCGTTATCCCGGGAAGACATTTAATAAGGATATTTCGTTTGAGGAATTGGATGAGGATGTCCAAAAAGCATGGTTTATTTATTATCATCTCTACTGGCTCCTGACTTATGAGCAGGCAAGAGCGGATTTCAACCTTCCGTATACTTATTTTCTTATTCCCAATGATGTCGATCATACAAATGTCTATATGATAGACGGAGAGAGAAACTCCAGAGCCGATCATATCGCGTTCGTAGAGGAGAATCCCCAGTATAAGCCGTTTGATCATTATCAGGGCGATGAGGATGAATATATGTATCTGAACGATGAGTATTCCAATCCGCTTGAGGAGCATCAGGTGCTGTGGAAAACCTGGGAGACGGGTGAGGAACAGGATGGATACAAGGTGTGGCATAATCTGTGGGGGGATACATATTCTTATTATGCGCCGGTATGGATAGATCATCAGAAAATCGGGCTTACGGTGGCAGAGGTTGATATCAGGGATGTAAATTCCGACATCATGAAAAACACGATCAGTCAGCTTGGGCTGGTGTTTACCGTGCTTCTGATCACCCTGGGGAGTGTCATGCTGTATATAAGGAGCGTTGTCATTTTGAGAGTTGAGCGCCTTGAAACAAATGTAAAGCAGTATACCACCTCCAAGGATTCCGGTGTTGTGAAGGATATCGAAAAGAATATCAAGGGACATGACGAGATCACATCATTGTCCGAGCAGTTCATCTCAATGATCATAGAGATAGAGAATTATCTGAAGAACCTGGTCAAAGTAAACAAGGCTCTTGATGAAGAGAAGGGAAATTCGGTCAGGCTTGCTGATATGGCGTTTAAGGATTCGCTCACAGGAATAAGGAACCGTAACGCATATGAAAACGAAGTCCGAAAGCTGGAATGGGACTTTAAGGATGGCAACACGGATTTCGGATTTGCGGTATTTGATCTGGACAATCTGAAAACAATAAACGATAAATATGGCCATGAGCAGGGCAACTGTGCGATAAGAAAGCTTTGCGAGACAGTGTGTCAGGTGTTCATGCATTCTCCGGTATTCCGCACAGGCGGAGATGAATTTGTCGCCATACTAAGGGGGCATGATCACAGTAATATCGATGAGCTGATCAAAGAGTTCAATGAGCAGCTTGAAACGCTGCAGCAAGATGATACTCTCGAGCCCTGGGAAAAGATACGTGCTACCGTCGGGACTGCACTTTATGACGCTGATAAAGACATCGGCGTCGATGAAGTATTCAAGAGAGCGGAACATATCATGTATGAGAGCAAGAAAAGATAGTCTGTAATCCGGGGCACCCGTTTGACATCTGCCCCTTTTTGTCCAATTTCAAAATCCCAATAAAGTGTGATATTATTCTATGCTGAGGCTTTAGAAAAAGCAGCTGCGGCGTTTGATGCCGTCATGAAGGATTTTAAGGAGATTTAAGAAATATAATGATAAATAATATACATCCGCTTGGAATAGATATAGGCTCCACGACCGTAAAGATCGCTTTGATGGACAGCCGTCTGAACATCCTTTTTTCGGACTACAGGAGGCACTATGCGAACATTAAGGAGACTCTTGCCGAGCTTTTAGAGGAAGCTTTTAATGTGGTGGGAGATGTCGATGTATCCCCGATGATAACAGGTTCCGGTGGGCTTACACTTGCAAATGCGATAGATGTTCCCTTCACGCAGGAGGTGGTCGCGGTAGCAACGGCTCTGAAACTGTATTCTCCGTTGACTGATGTGGCAATAGAGCTGGGCGGAGAGGATGCGAAGATCATTTATTTTGAGGACGGAAATGTAGAGCAGCGGATGAACGGTATCTGTGCCGGCGGCACAGGCTCTTTTATTGATCAGATGGCTTCTCTTTTGCAGACGGATGCCACGGGCCTTAATGAGCTTGCGCGTGATTACAGCTCTCTTTATACGATCGCGGCCCGGTGCGGTGTATTTGCCAAATCCGATATCCAGCCCCTTATAAACGAAGGCGCGAGAAAAGAGGACCTTGCGGCGTCGATATTCCAGGCAGTCGTTAATCAGACGATCTCCGGACTTGCGTGCGGCAAACCTATAAGGGGACATGTGGCATTTCTCGGAGGTCCGCTTCATTTCCTTCCGGAGCTTCGGAACGCTTTCATACGAACACTTAAGCTTGATGATCAGCATGCGATCCTGCTGGATAATTCGCATTTATTTGCAGCGATAGGTTCTGCGCTTAATCATAATGATTCCTGTGTCAGGCCTTTATCTGTGATGGTGGGAGCTCTTAACTCCCCGATACATCTCGACTTTGAGGTCGAAAGGATGGAGCCTCTTTTTGCAGGAGAGAAAGAATATAAGAAGTTCCGCGACAGACATGACAGGGCCAGGGTCAGGAAGGCTTCACTTTCATCATATAAGGGTAACGCTTATCTTGGGATAGATGCGGGATCCACTACCACAAAGTGTGCGCTTATTTCCGAAAAAGGTGATCTGCTCTATTCGTTTTATTCAAATAATAACGGATCTCCGCTAATGACAGCCATCGAATCGATCAAGGAGATCTACGATAAAAAACCTGATACCGTTAAGATAGCCGGAGCCTGCTCCACAGGCTACGGTGAGGCATTGATCAAGTCAGCGCTGCAGCTTGACGAGGGAGAGGTTGAGACGGTCGCGCATTATTATGCGGCGGCTCATTTCCGTCCCGATGTGGACTGCATCCTTGATATAGGCGGGCAGGATATGAAATGCATCCGGATAAAGAATCACACCGTTGATTCGGTCATGCTCAATGAAGCCTGCTCTTCGGGGTGCGGATCTTTCCTTGAGACTTTTGCGAAGTCACTTAACATGTCGGTCGAGGATTTTGCGAAAGCTGCATTATTTGCTGAGCATCCCATTGATCTTGGTACCAGATGTACGGTCTTTATGAATTCCAAGGTCAAGCAGGCCCAGAAGGAAGGGGCGGGAGTAGATGACATCTCTGCGGGGCTTGCTTATTCCGTGATAAAAAATGCCCTTTTCAAAGTAATAAAGGTATCAGATGCCGATGAGCTGGGGAGTGTGATCGTTGCCCAGGGCGGGACCTTCTACAATAATGCGGTACTGCGTTCGCTTGAGCGTATCGCGGGCGTGGAGGTAGTGCGTCCTGATATCGCAGGGATCATGGGAGCCTTCGGAGCAGCACTGATCGCAAAGGAGCGGCATGCTGAGGGAGCCGATTCCACAATGCTTTCGATTGATGATATCAGGAAACTCGAATTTACCACATCCATGACAAAATGCCAGGGCTGCACGAATCACTGCCGCCTGACGATAAACAGATTTACGGGCGGAAGAGTGTTTATTTCCGGGAACCGCTGTGAGAAGGGGCTTGGCCAGGCTAAGTCAAACACGGATGTTCCCAATCTGTATGAATGGAAGATGAAGCGGATCTTCGGGTATGAGCCGCTCGAGGGCTATGATGCTCCCAGGGGAGAAGTCGGGATTCCCAGAGCTCTCAATATGTATGAGGATTACCCTTTCTGGTTCACCTTCTTTACAAAGCTTGGCTACAGGGTGGTCTTGTCACCACAGGCAAGCCATAAGATATATGAGCTTGGGATAGAGTCCATACCCTCAGAGTCGGAGTGTTATCCGGCAAAGCTTGCGCATGGACATATTCAGTGGCTTATCAATAAGAATATTAAATTCATATTTTACCCGTCACTTTTTTATGAGAGAAATGAATTCAAGGATGCGGGGAATCACTTTAACTGTCCTATAGTTACGTCATACTCCGAAAACATCAAGAATAACGTTGAGGATCTGACACTCAGGGGCATTGATTTCAGGAATCCTTTCATTGCCTTTGATTCTCCGGAAGATATCTATCCAAGGCTTATAGAGGCGCTCCCGGAGGTCGATCCCGAGGAAATAGTCCAGGCTGTATATGCGGCGTGGGATGAGCAGGCGAAGGCTCATAAGGATATACAGGAAAAGGGCGAAGAGACCTTAAAGTGGATAGAGAAAAACCATGCGAGAGGGATAGTGCTCGCAGGGCGGCCTTATCATATCGATCCCGAGATAAATCACGGGATCCCGGAGCTTATCACTTCTCTCAGGGTGGCGGTAATGACCGAGGATTCGGTGTCACATCTGGGGAAGGTTGAGAGACCTCTCAGAGTGGTCGATCAGTGGATGTATCATTCAAGGCTCTATGCCGCTGCGGAGTTCGTAAAGCAGAGAGATGACGTCGATCTTATACAGCTCAATTCGTTCGGGTGCGGTCTGGATGCGGTCACCACCGATCAGGTCGCGGAGATATTGGAGACAGGGGATAAGATATATACCTGTCTGAAGATCGATGAGGTCAATAATCTCGGCGCGGCGCGAATCAGGGTAAGATCGCTGCTCGCGGCTCTCAGGGTTCGTGATATGAACCAGACAGAGCGGAATATAAGGCCTTTGGATCAGAGGAGAGTTATCTTTACCGAGCAGATGAAGGAAGAGGGATACACGATCATAGCTCCGCAGATGTCTCCCATACATTTTGATGTGCTCGAACCGGCAATGAGGGCTGAGGGTTATAACCTTGTATTTCTGGATAATGACGGCCATGAGGCGGTGAACGTGGGACTGAAGTACGTGAACAACGATGCCTGCTACCCCTCGATGATGGTTGTAGGACAGATAATGCAGGCGCTGCTTTCCGGAAAATATGATCTCAACCGCACCGCGGTCATTATGAGCCAGACCGGAGGCGGATGCAGGGCGACCAACTATGTTGCTTTTATCAGGAGAGCCTTAAAGAAGGCCGGAATGGAGCATATACCGGTGATCTCGCTGAATGCGGTAGGTCTCGAGCCGAATCCCGGATTCAAGATCAGTCCTTCGCTCGTGGTCCGTATGGTATACGGGGCGGAAATAGGGGATCTCTTCATGAAATGCCTGTATCGCATGAGGCCTTATGAGATAAAGAAGGGCTCGGCGGACAAGCTGCATCGCAGACTCTTAAAGGAGGCTCAGAGTTTCCTTGCTTCCGGAAGCCTGTCATATTCAAGATATAAGAAACTATGTAAGAAGATCATCAGGCAGTTTGACGCGCTTCCCGTAAAGGAAAGGTTAAGGAAGCCCAGAGTCGGGATCGTGGGTGAGATCCTTGTGAAATACATGCCTGCGGCCAATAACCATCTGGTGGAGCTTTTGGAATCGGAGGGTGCCGAGGCGGTGGTACCCGACTTTATGGATTTCTTCGGGTACAGCTTTTACAATCAGGTATATAAGGGCGAGTACCTCGGACAGTCAAAGAAGGCCGAAAGACTTAATAAATTTCTTATATGGGTGATCAACAGACTCAGGAGTTATCCTACGAAGTTGCTCAAGGCTTCAGAGCACTTTACTCCGCATGAAAAGATAACGGATATCGCGGATATGGCCCGGCCTATCGTGGATATAGGTAATCAGACCGGAGAGGGCTGGTTCCTTACCGGTGAGATCATGGAGCTTATCAACAGTGGAGTGAGCAATGTGGTTTGTGTTCAGCCTTTCGCCTGTCTGCCGAATCATGTGGTGGGTAAAGGCGTTATCAAGAAGGTCAGGGAATCACATCCGGAAGCCAATATCGTGGCAATCGATTATGATCCCGGTGCATCCGAGGTCAATCAGCTGAACCGTATCAAGCTTATGCTTGCGAGTGCTGTAAGCAAGATGGGGCAGATCGCGTAGATCGTATGATCGCACGCATCGAGGAAATCGCACGGATCGAGGAGATTGCGCGGATTGAGGGGATTGCGTGGATTGCGTGGATTGAGGGGATTGGGTAGATCATCTCAGGTGTTATTGTTTTCCTGTGAAGGAGTTATGAC
>JAILQK010000212.1 GCA_024699045.1 Lachnospiraceae bacterium
CCTGCTCATTTGATCTTCCTGCTCATTTGATCTTCCTGCTCATTTGATCTTCCTGCTCATTTGATCTTCCTGCTCATTTGATCTTCCTGCTCATTTGATCTTCCTGCTCATTTGATCTTTATCTCGACTCCTACCTGCTCCTTCACATGCTTTCTGAAAACCTCTCCGTCTTCCGGCTTTCCGACCTCGGATCCGTAGTGCACGGGGATCGCCGTCTCCGGACATATCGTATTAATAAGCTCGGCGGCTCCCTTCGCATCCATTGTATAGGTTCCCCCGATGGGGACAAGCGCGATGTCGCACTTCACCGCCTTTGCCTCCTTTGTGGCATCGGTGTCTCCGGCTATGTATATCCGCTTTCCGTCTGCCGGCAGTATATATCCGACCCAGCCCGCACTCTTGGGGTGGAAGGGCTTTAAAATGTTATACGCGGGAACGGTCTCAAGCTCTAGTCCCTCGATCACGGTCGTCTCTCCCGGTCTTACCGTCACGATCCGGCTCACCGATCCCTCTGCCTTGCGTGCTTTCCCCTCCATGTTTTCCGGTACGACGAGCACCGTGTCGCCTCCCGCCACCTTCTTTATATCCTCGGGCGAGAAATGATCATAATGATCATGCGTTATAAGGATGAAGTCCGCATCCTTCGGCTCTCCCTTCATCTTAAAGGGGTCGATGTAGATATTCTTCCCCCCGGCGCGTATCCTTATGCTGTTTTGAACAAAAACCTCGATATCATCCGCAGTCATCATGTCAGCTCCTCCCATTCCTCGATATCATCCGCAGTCATCATGTCAGGCCCTCTCCTTCCTCGATAAACATCCCCGTAAGCCTCGGCACCCGGAATCTTCCGGTAAAAAGCCCGCACTTACATAAAAACATATAAAAAGCATGCATCCCGGGTCCCGCCATGGATTCGTAATTACCCTGTCCTTTGGCAAGGATCACGTCCGACTCATCCACTGCTCTTTTTGCTTCCCCGGGAAGCATGTCATAGACCGTTCCGGCTATAGCCTCACCGTTTGACACCACCTCCGCGATGCCGGTAAGCCCCGTATATTCGGCATCCTCCATGGTCGCATCGTTCAGGACTTCCCCTCCCCGCACCATGGCGCGGATCTTAAGTATCGGAAATCTTTTTTTGAGCTGTTCCGCCATCAGCTTATCTAATACGATCTCACCGCAATTATCGCATATGAGAAGGAAACTCTCCGCCTCGACGCATTCCCTGACAAAAGACCTGTAAGTCCTTTCATCATCCTCTCTCATCTCCGTGTCACGGAAAAGTCCGAGAAAGGTTTCCTTATCCACATGATTCATCGCCCCGAGATCGATATAGTTTCCGACCCGTGCCATCATGAGCGCTTTAGCGAGCGGATCCCCGGCCCCCTCTATTTCTTTTTTCAGATCTCCCTCCATGCTTAAAACGAGGTCATTGTACTCTCTTTTTACGGCCCTGTAATCAGCGCCTTTTCCGAAATGTCTTGTATGTATCCGGTTAAAGAGATAAACCATGTACGGACTCGTATCCGTGTCTTTCCGGTTATCGAGCAGGGCTTTTATCTCCGCCAGATATTCCGGATCTCCGGTCTTTTCCTTCTGTCTGTCATACAGGCATTTTGCGCATTCTTCCGATATCCTCATCCTGCCGGCCTACAGTCCCTTTCCGGGCACAGTCTTAAGATTGCCTCTTTCAATGTGCTTTTTTATTATCCGGTCGGTCAGCTCGTAAAGCTTCTCCGAACCGAGTTTCGTCCCCTTCTGTCTCCCGTACACCTGCCCGGCAAAGACCCCGTGCTGTTTCCAGTCCCCGCCGTCATTGCTGTCGTTTAGGATGAGCGGTTGGAGATTATCCATCGCATGGGCGTATCTGGCCTCTGCGGTCTCATTCTGCTCAAACTCGTCAAAAAGGGCCGTCAGCTCATCCCGCTGATCGTCCGGAAGCAGTGAAAAGATCCTTTTCTTGGCTGCCTCCTCCCGCTCCTTTTGCGTTTTCTTATTCTCCTCATCATAAGCATAGGTATCACCCGCATCGATCTCGACTATGTCATGGATGAGGCACATGAGCATGACCTTTGCGATGTCCGTCTCCTCGTTCGCATACTCTCTGAGGATATAAGCCATCACCGCCATGTGCCAGGCATGTTCCGCATCGTTTTCATTGCGTCCTCCGCCGGACAGATGCGTCTGTCTGAAAACGTTCTTCTCTTTATCGATCTCGAGCGAGAACGCCATTTGCTTCTCAAGCCTCTCCTCCATAAATATCACGATCCTTTCTCCATAACTATCACGATCCTTTCAGGTTCAGGTATGCGATGACCGCTGCGGTCTGCGCTATCAGTATCAATGGAACCCCTATGAAGAATAAAGGTTTCTTCGTCTTGTGATGCATCAGATACATCCCCAGAAGACCTCCCACGGATCCCCCGATGACGCAAAGTCCGATCAGGGTGGATTCCTTTATCCGCCATTTGTGCCCCACCGCCTTTCGTTTGTCCGCGGCATAGCAGATGAAGGTTATGAGATTTATCGCTAATAGATATACTGTTCCGATCCTTAAAATTGTTTCTGTCATATCGGTTTTTAGTATGACATACAATATCTTTTCCGTCCAATGCGCAACCGGCTTAAGGACCGTCTTAAGGATTCGATAATATCCCCGGTCTCCTTTCGGAAAGCTCCCTTCGAAAAGCTCCCTTCGAAAAGCTCCTTCAGTTCCCCCTTTTCCCCCTTCCCTTTTTCCCTTTCTCGGAAAGCTCCTTCAGTCACCCTTTTCCCTTTTTCCCTTTTCATGAATTCTGCAACACACCTCTATAAAAGATGACTAAAATGGTTGCGGCTTGTTCTATTAGTTTACTTTTCATAAAAAAACTCCCCCGGAATCCCCCGGGAATTTCCAGGAAATCCTCCCAAATTTCGAAAAAATGACTAAGACGCCTAAAACCTTCTCCCTTAGTTTACTTTTTTCATAAATAAGGCCCCGGGAATTCCCCGGGAATCCTCCCAAATTTCGAAAATAGTGACTAAGACGCTTAAAACCTGCTCCCTTAGGTTACTTTTCATAAAAAAGCTTACAATAATCTATAATGGCTATTTTCTCTCTTGTGATTGATCTTCCATCTGTCATACTACTGTGCCTCCTTTTTTGAGTGTATAATAAACAGAGTACAAAACAAAGGTCGTAAGAAAGATTTACAAACTATATTCTGTACTCTAAAAGTAGTACCTTTCGGGACCTTTCGGAAGCAGTCGAAAATGCCGTTCGGAAATGTTATTATCCTCCCCCGCGATATGCTAAAATATAGATGACATACACGATAAGGATGCTCTTCATTTCTTTAATAAAAAAGGATCGCTTTAGACATGTTTGGTGCAAAAAGATCAAAACATACCTATGACAGAAACAAACAAAAGCCGGCTATAAGGGCAAGTATCTGTACCGGAGAAAAAGTTGCCGGATTTGCCGATATCCACGGCGGTTTGTTCGAAGAAGTCATGCTCATACGGACTCCCGGTGATCTGGAACGGTTCAGGAAAGAATATGATATCACCTGTGAGATTGAAACGATCTATTGAGCAGACTCTCTCACGGCCCCGTCCAGGTTGGACCTGCACAATTTAGTTGACATAACCTAGTTGGCATAATCCAGTTGACATAATCCAGATCGTATGATCCGGTTCATATAATTCAGTCCGGTATAATCAAGTATGATATAGCCCAGTGGTATAATTTAGTTAACATATTCTAGTTAACATAATGCTGCATCAATCAGTCGTTTCGATGTACTGTTTATGGTACAGCCGATAGTTTAAGATCAAGATGATAAGATGATCACCCGGAAGCTCCGTGACGATTTCCGATTTTTAAGGAGACACAGTGGACTTCACCTTATGAGATATCCGGAGGTGCGCGGCATGAAAAGAGCTATGATACTTACTTTAATCTTAACGATGTTGTCGGTTATCCCTGTTTACGCCGGAAGACCCGAATACAGCGAGGCGACGAAAAAGCTTATGCGGGAGGCCGGTCTTCAGGTTGAGGAGCTTGAGTGGGAGGAGATCGACAGACGCCAGAAGGAATATTACAAGAAAAACTCTAAAAGCACGTCCTCTTCTGACGAGCTTCATATCAGGAACGGTTCCTCATCATCCGGCGGATCCGTGACCGTAACGGATACCGCTGACGGACTCCATATCTACAGTGATGAATACGCCTCTCAAAGCAGCGATTACGGAGCGAAGTACTCCCATGATGAGTTCCATACCAACCCCAAGGATATAAGCTCAAACGACGGCTACAGATCCGGAGGCTTTGATGAACTGCATATAAATGAGAATTACAGGCAGAACGTCTGGCATCCGTCACACCGTGGCGGCAGGCTGAGCGGCTTTGACGAATTCAGATACCCTGATGAGATGTGATCCGGAGGTCGATCATCTTGCATATCGAATTTATCAAAAATCCTGAAACCGGGATCATCGAAGCGTGGGAAGACGGGCAGGTCATCGGCGAATTTATCGCGACGGGTATGCTTGCAAAAGGCTGGCGCATGTCCGACTGCCTTATAAGGAAAGAGCAGCGGCTGCGCCCGGAATCCGGACGCGCCGGAAGAACCCGCGGTCAGACTACATATGCTCCATGAATATCATGGGATGTGCCGTGCAAAAATCTGTCTCTTTCATATACTGCCCCAGAGTCACGTCATTATCATCCATGCAAATGACGCTTTTGGGAGATATCTCCGGGAAATACACATCTACTATGTGTTTTGCTATCGCAGGTTTCTCGTCGGTATTCAGCGTATAAAAGCAGTGGCTCTCCGGTATGCCGTAAAGTCTCCCGAGCATCTCGGATTTCCACTTCTCATGACCGTGAGGCTCTCTGGAAATACAAAAGATGCGATCGGTTCCGTGTTCCCTTATATACTCATATATCGGAGCCAGTCTTCTGCAATCGGCATATATATTGACCTCTCTGAACCGGGGCGTATAGTCGAGTTCATGATGCGCATGATACTCTCCGTAGCTGTAGCTTGTCAGCGTACCGTCCACATCAAAGATCACAACGGTATCCTTCTGATGCATTAATTCCCATATCTTACTCATGCGTTCCCTCTCCCGTTTTTCCCTTCCGATCCTCTCCTGCTG
>JAILQK010000221.1 GCA_024699045.1 Lachnospiraceae bacterium
AGTCTGGCAGAATTAATTCTCTTTTCTCCGGTTACGGTTTACAGCTGCCTTTCTTGATCTGGTGATCACTACTATAGCCACTGCGAGTACTGCTACCATCACTGCTGCGATCACGACTATCAGTATCCAGTTGACAGCGCTCTTTCCGCCTTCATAAGCAAACGCATAGCTCGAGAACTTGCTTGTCCTTACCGTTATCGTATCGGGATCGTTATCCAGATCCTCAAGGACCTCTACTTCACCATTGTGCTCACGCACTATGCAAAGCTTACCTGAATCCTGCTTCATATCATCGGGTACCTTTAACACAAGTTCCATTTCAACCGGTGTTTCGGTCACTACCTGAGGAAGATCCATCTCGCTCTTCATAAAGGTTATATCGAAGAACCCGACGGGCTTTACTCCCTTTAATGAATCCATGAGCTTTTTGGTATCGCTCGAAGGCTCCGACTGTGATATATCAAGGTTCAGTGAGACTTCATTTCCGTCAAACATGTACATCTTCTCATCTGATGTAAGTACGCCCTGAACAAACTCACCGATATTCTTGATCGTCGCATTGGACTCAAGAGGGTTGGCCGAATCGATGTCCTGGAAGCCTCCGCTCTTCGAATACTGGTTATTGATATTAACCTTAAGGTATCCGTCATCATAAGCGGTCTTAAGGAGCATCATGTCATCTCCGGAATCAACCATCTGCTGAGCCATCTCCGGTGTTGTGCCGAGTGTAGCATAAATACCTGTCGCAAATGTAAGATCCTCAACCGAAGTCTCTGTAATATTCTCTGCGCCGTCCATACCGATCAGGTTATTTTCCTGATCCTTGTCCAGATCCTCTACCGAGATCGTCTCTTCGATCACAGGATCGGCCGGCTTATTCTCTGTCGAGCTGCCGCCTGAGCTGTTCGAATTGCTCTTGGTAGTGGTAGTCTTGGTCGACGTTCCGCTATTGGAAGTTGCCGTAGAGGTTCCTGCTGCTTCATTTATTACGGAAGAACGTCCCTCTGTGCTGTTGCCTGCCTCAAGCTTTGCCGAAGCTATAGCTGCCGCCTCTGCAGTCGTGATTATCTTTTCCATCGACTTCTTGACTACGGCATTTGAGTCGGGAGCAAATGCGACTGCTATGGTATGATCCGAAGTTACATTCGTAAATGTATAGGTCTTTACGGCACCTACCTGCTGGCCGTCTACCGCCACTGCAAGGATCTTATAACCGTTACCGGGAGCTATCACATAGGTGAATGAGCTTCCTTCCTGAACATAGGTTGCACCCTGGGGTGAGATAACTCCGCCTTTACCCTGCTGAGCCACACCCGATGTTATGGTATACATCTTCTGACCGTTCTTATAGAACATTGCCGTGAAGTTAAGGTCACGATCCACGTTCTCAATCTTGTATTCCATCGCATTGCTGACCTTCTGGTTGTTCAGATACCATCCGTCAAAACGATATCCGTTAGCTATGGATACAGAGACCTTTACGGTATCACCGTTATTATAGGTTCCGTCACCGCTTACCTGGCCGCCCTCATTGATATTCTTGTTAATGGTAACTTTAACACCCTTTTTATCAAAGACAGCCTGTATATTCCTGTCGGTGGTGATGTTGGTGAGCTTAAGCTCTTTATCCTTGCTTATGATCTTGTCATTTTCTTTCCAGCCCGTGAAACGGTTGTCGTCCTTGGTTTCAGCCTTAAGAGTCATGCTTCCGCCGTATTCTACGGTTCCGCCTCCCGAGACCTTACCTCTGGAATCGTTGTTCACACTGACATTAACGTTGCAGCTTACCCTCTGGAACTTGGCAACATAGCTTATATTTTCCTCACCCATCTTGATCTGGTAAGTATTGCCTGCTCCGGACACGGGTGAGGTTCCGTTAAGCACCCATCCGGTAAACTTATATCCGTTATTTGCTATAGCGCTCATAGTAACGGTGTCACCCGGCTTATAGCTTCCGCCTCCGGCTACCTGACCGGCTCCGGCAGGATCCGCTACGACCGTAACGGTCTTTGTGACCTGCTTGCTGTCCTTTGTGATCTTTACCGTAGCGTCACCGGTCACACTTGTATTCTCGACCGATTTTGCAATAACTTTAAGCTGTGTAGCAGTTTCATTCTGATCAACGATGAGAGTTCCGTCTCCCGTTATCTTTGTGCCGCCCGTTCCTCCGCTTACGGACCAGGTCACGCTCTGGCTCGGGCTGTAATCTCCGTATACTTTGGCGGAAAAAGTGGTGTTTCCGCCTGCTTTTAGCGTAGCTTCGCCGGGCGAGACCCTTACGCTGTCAACTACCGGCTTTTTCTTCTTATCCTCTGAAGGTGCCTCACTGCTCTTCTTTTCTTCTGATTTGGCTTCCGAAGACTTCTCTTCTGACTTCTTCTCTTCAGATTTAGATTCCGAAGATTTCTCTTCTGACTTGGCTTCCGAAGACTTCTCCTCTGATTTTGCCTCCGAAGACTTCTCTTCTGACTTGGCTTCTGATGAAGGCTCCTCGGAAGAGGGCTCTTCTGCCTTCTTATTTACGACAAGCTGTATGCTCTGAGCTCCGGTCGCTGTCTGATCCCCGTCTTTTGCGGTAATGCTGAGTGTTGCATTGTAGTTGCCTGCGGAAAGGGTCCCGTTCTTTTTAGGAACGATAGTGATCGTCGCATCTCCGTTTGCGCCCATGGTCCCGGGGAAGTCTGACACCTGAAAATCCACCGCATCCTTTGTCTCAGCGATCGCTACCGTAGTGGTAACATCATAATTATTGGGGTTGGTCAGCTTTATGCTCTTTCCGACCGGAAGTTCATCCCCTTCGGTGATCTCAAATTTGACACCCGGAAAAGCTATTGCCTGAAGCTGCGCCTTTGCCTCCGAAGCCTTCTCGGAAGGCTTCTCGGTAGCCTGTTCGCTGGGCTGCTGGCTCGGCTGCTCCTGGCTGGGCTGCTGGCTCGGCTGCTCCTGGCTCAGCTGCTCCTGGCTCGGTTTCTCCGTAGCCGGCTCGCTCTGCTTCTCAGTAGCCGGCTCGCTGGGCTCCTGGCTTGGCTGCTCCGGTTCAGCCGACGGCTCCTCCTGAGTCTCCGGTTCCTCCTCAAAGGCACCTGCGACATCTTCATCCGCAAATGCTATCGTCGAAATGCCGAATGAGTTAAACATCAGCATAGCCGAAAGAACAAATGCTAAAAGTCTGAATATCTTTCTTTTTTTCATATGATCCTCCTTTGATTAATAATCTGCCACATCTTTTTATACGAAAATAAAACCCACATGGCAGGATTTCACCCTAAAATATTAATCCATGAAAATCAATATTTTGTGGTCATATCTCACTTTGAACACTGATTATAGCATATAAAGTCGGGAAATGTATACTATATTTTAAGATATCTGAAATATGAAATATGAAAATTTAAGACAGCGATATTTCGATATCACTCATTGAATCTGACGATATTTTCGGTATTCAGGGTAAAATCATAGTAATTCAGATCGGCTCTGGGTGTCCAGCCTATCTCTTTCCAGAAAGCATTTCCTATATCATTGTGGGTAAATGCGATAAGAGCGACTTTATTTATTCCCTGCTCCTGTAAGGCCTCCATGCATCTTACGACCATGGATTTTCCGATCCCCCGTTTTCTGTAGCTCTCCTCGACACAAACATGGTAGAGCGTCGCCCTCCTCCCGTCATGTCCGCAAAGAATGGCCCCCACTACATGTCCGTCTTCAATAGCGACAGTTGACAGACCGGGGTTGCGTGATATAAACCGTTCTATTGATTCCCTGGAATCATCAAGGCTCCTGATCGCAAAGCCTTTTATCGTATGCCACAGCCTGCAGACCTCATCATAGTCCGATGGACGCATCTCTCTTATTTCCATGTTTACGGCACCATGGGGATATCATCGATCCCTTCAGATTCATCAAATCCGAACATAACGTTAAAATTCTGCACGGCCTGCGAAGCCGCTCCCTTCTCCAGATTATCAAGCGCCCCCATGAGGATGATGTTACCGGTCCGCTCGTCGATCTTAAATCCGATATCTACGTAATTGCTTCCTTCTACAAATCTGGTCTCGGGACACATATCTTTTTTCAGGACACGTATGAATCTTTCATTCTTATAATAACGGTCATAAACCTGCCTGACCTCCTCATATGAATGCTCTTTGCACAGTTTTGCGGTTTCGGTAGCAAGTATTCCCCTGTTCATCGGGACAAGATGAGGAGTGAACTGCACGGTCAGCTTCTCACCGTACGAATATCCGAGCTGCTCTTCGATCTCCGGTGTATGTCGGTGAGAGGTAACGCCGTATGCTTTTGCCGACTCGTTTACCTCACAGAAAAGGTTTGCGGCCTTTGCCCCGCGGCCTGCGCCCGAAACACCGGAAAGCGCATTGATCACCAGAGAATCCTTTTCTATCATGTGTTCCTTCATCAAAGGATAGGCCGTAAGGATCGAACAGGTGGTAAAACATCCGGGATTGGCGAGCAGACGGGTTTTCTTTATCTGCTCCCTGTTGACCTCGGTAAGACCATAAACCGCTTCAGATAAAAGCTCAGGCGAGTGATGCTCCATCCCGTACCATTTCTCATAGACCGAAACGTCCTTGATCCTGTAGTCCGCGGACATGTCTACGAAACGGCATTTTTCAAGAAGTCCGGCTGTCAGGGAACCCTGAAGGAATCCCTGAGGCGTGGCGGTAAATATAACATCCACACCCTCAGCCATGTCGGCGATGTTTATATCAGTACACTCCTTCTCTATCAGTTCAAAGAGATTCCTGAATATATCCTCATAGTTCTGTCCCGCAAAACTCCTTGACACGAGCCACTTTATCTCTACATCCCTGTGCTTCAGCAGAAGCCTTGCTATCTCAGCTCCCGCATAACCTGTTGAACCTATTATCCCTGCTTTTATCATAGCTTTCCCTTCGCAAAAATCTCGTATTTCCTCGTTATGGCTTTCTTATCCCAGATACTGAACCGGATCACCGCCCCGTCGGACATCTTAAAGCTGTTTCCACTGCTCGCGACCACATGGTTCATATTTATGACCGACTTGCCTGAGGTGATCAGGAACTCGTCCGAATCGATCGTTTCACAGAAGGCGATCATATCGGTCATGACATGGAACGACCTGTCTCCGGTAAGGGCGACCGCCATATAATATCCGTGATCCTGAGCGTACAGGATCTCATCTCTCGTAACATACAGGGTGTCCTTGTCCCCTCTGAGCTCTACTTTCGGGATACGCGTTTTCTGTGTTTCGATCGCCAGATCTATCAGTCTGGAAAAATCTCTCTGCCACAGAGGCTTGGGAATAAATGAGATCCCCTCTTCATCCCTGTATTTTGCCCGGTAATCGATCTTCTCATAATAAAGGACTATCTTGCCCTCGGCCCCGCGGTTTTTGAGATCCACGGCTACCATCATCCCGTCTCTTGTCGTCTTCGTCACGTCGATCAGAAAAAGATCGTATTTCCGGAAATTCGGGAGCAGGGCTTCCTCGCTCCCGTATGATTCATAGTAAATGACCTCTCCGTTACCGGCTCTCGCATCCCGCTCTCTTGAAAGCAGTCTCTCGGACTGCTTTCTGTCTGCGGGATCATCATCAAGCAGCGCGATAAAAACTGCCATGCTTATTTATTGTCTTCAGGCTTCTTCTTTGCGGCCGAGCGTACTCTTTTTACCGCGGCCTTCGCCTTGGAGCCTGCTTTGCCGGCCGTTGCCTTAGCTTTTGTCCCGGCCTTTTTTGCGGTCACCTTTGCCTTGTCTTTTGCCTTGTCCGCAGTCTTCTTTGCGGTCTTCTTTGCTCTGGATGCGGTTTCCTTAGCGGTCATTTTGGCCGTAGTTGCTGCAGTGGGAGACTTGCGATGCGCCTTTCCCGCTGCTTCCTGCATCTTCATCGCCCTTACCCAGGTCGAAAGACCGAACAAAGTAATGAAACCGGAAGCATCCTTATGATCATAGAGCTCACCTGTTGTGAAGCTTGCTATATCCTCATCATAGATCGAATACGGTGAGGTCTCGCCTGCCTTTATGATATTGCCCTTATAAAGCCTGAAAGTGACCTCTCCCGTCACGTATTCCTGTGTTGACCTGATAAATGCGACAAGAGCATCAGTAAGAGGAGTGAACCACTTTCCTTCATATATAGTCTGTGCCAGCTCCTCACCGATCTTTCTCTTGACTCTCATGGTCTCACGGTCAAGTATCAGCTCCTCAAGCTGCTCATGCGCGGCATAGAGGATCGTTCCTCCGGGTGTCTCATACACTCCGCGGCTCTTCATTCCGACGACACGGTTTTCCACGATGTCGATTATCCCGATACCATGTTTGCCACCCAGTACATTGAGTGTTCTGATGATGTCGGACACCTTCATCTTTCTGCCGTTTACCGAGACCGGAACGCCCTTTTCAAATCTCATCGTAACATACTCGGGCTTAGCCGGCGCTTTTTCCGGGGTGACTCCAAGCACGAGAAGCTTGTTGTATGCAGGCTCCGAAGAAGGATCTTCCAGTTCGAGCCCCTCATGACTTATATGCCAGATATTCCTGTCACGACTGTATGAATCCGAAGCCGAAAAAGGAAGTGTGATCCCATGCTCTTTGGCATATTCCAGCTCGTCTTCCCTTGACTGCATCGTCCATTTCGGATCTCTCCATGCGGCGATGATCCTGAGATCCGGTGCCAGCGCTTTTATCCCAAGCTCAAAACGGATCTGATCGTTGCCTTTTCCGGTGGCTCCGTGACATATGGCGGTAGCCTTCTCTTTCCTTGCCACCTCAACAAGTCTTTTGGCTATGATGGGTCTCGCGATCGACGTACCGAGCAGATATTTATTCTCATATACCGCATGAGACTGTACACAGGGGATAACAACCTCCTCGCACATCTCGTCGGTCACATCCTCGATGTAGAGCTTTGAAGCTCCCGATGCCGCAGCCCTTTCCTCCAGACCGTCGAGTTCATTTCCCTGTCCGCAGTCAACACAGCAGCAGATAACTTCATAATCATAGTTTTCCTTAAGCCACGGGATTATGACCGTAGTGTCAAGTCCTCCGGAATATGCAAGTACTACTTTCTCTTTTTTAGCCATTTCTTTCTCCTCACTTTATATTAAAATAATATTAGAACGACACGATTATTCCGCCATCCGATGCATACAGCGTACTTACACCTGC
>JAILQK010000075.1 GCA_024699045.1 Lachnospiraceae bacterium
TTTAAGCTCAATATACCTCCTGGCATATTCTTCGTCATCTATATAATGTTTATCCTTGCAATAGGCTATGGCATAGTCCGCCGCTTCCTCCGGATAAAAGCCTTCGGCAAGTTTCCTTCTCAGCTGCTGCTCCGTCCTTGCCATATCATCAAGCAGATAAAGACACCTTTCCCTTGCTCTTTTCGAAAGGATCTCCAGGATCTCATCATATTTTTCCGGAGTAAGCTCCTCCCCGGCTTTCAGATCAAACTGCTTTATTTCTTTGCTGTACAAGCTGAAAGCCGGTGTATCCTCTTCCAGATACACCAGCTTCTTGTTCTTTTTATGATCTTCGATCTTATAAATTTCCATTCTTTTTATCTGCTGAGTAAGGTCCGGGGATACTCCGGGTCTATACATCATCCCCGGATTTCTTCATCTTCCTCAGGCTTCTTCATCGTCATCCGCTTTCTTTTTTCGTCCTGCCTTCTTTTCACTCTGCTCAGGCGCAGCCTCATCTCCGGCGCCTTCCGTCAATCCGAAATGTTCCCTTATCTTACGGTCTACTTCCGCGCATATTTCAGGATTCTGCTCCAGATAAAGCTTGGCATTTTCCCTTCCCTGACCGATCTTCTCGCCGTTATACGCATACCAGGCGCCGCTCTTATTGATGATATCCAGATTTGAGGCAAGATCCACGATATCTCCGGTGGTGGATATTCCTTTTCCGAACATGATGTCAAACTCAGCGACCTTGAAAGGCGGAGCGACTTTATTCTTAACGACTTTGACCCTCGTACGGTTTCCGATTATCTGTCCCGACTGCTGGATCTTGTCTATACGGCGGACATCAAGCCTTACAGAAGCGTAATATTTAAGCGCATTACCGCCGGTTGTCGTTTCAGGATTGCCGAACATCACTCCGATCTTCTCCCTGAGCTGGTTTATAAAGACCACCGTGCAGTTTGACTTGTTGATTATGCCCGTAAGCTTTCTGAGCGCCTGTGACATCAATCTTGCCTGCAGTCCCATGTGAGAATCTCCCATGTTGCCCTCTATCTCATCCTTGGGGACCAATGCCGCGACAGAGTCGACCACCACTATATCCATGGCTCCGGATCTCACCATAGTCTCGCAGATCTCAAGCGCCTGCTCACCCGAATCCGGCTGTGATATATACAGGTTATCGATATCTACTCCTATATTCCTTGCATATTCCGGGTCAAGCGCATGCTCGGCATCAACAAAACCTGCGATCCCTCCGAGCTTCTGGGCCTCCGCTATCATATGGAGCGTAAGGGTTGTCTTGCCTGAAGACTCGGAACCGTATATCTCGATGATCCTGCCCCTCGGGATACCGCCGATCCCAAGCGCGATGTCCAAAGAAAGAGAACCCGTGGGGATCGATCCCATCCCTACGTCCGCCACGTTCTCTCCGAGCTTCATGACGGAACCCTTTCCGAATTGCTTTTCTATCTGTGATATTGCTATATCCAGCGCTTTGATCTTTTCTGAATTATCCATAAGTTCTCTCCATTTCTCGAACAGTTGTTCGTATTGCTATACTATCTTAAAAATCCCATGATGTCAACACTGTTTTTTATTACATTACCCACACTCCTTTCCGTACTTTTTTTCGATACAGGCATAAATGTGAAATCTTTGCGGCGAAAACCGCGCATAAGATACGGACCGGATCCGATCCGAAATAACAAAGAAAATATATAATAAACTCCCGTCGGAGCAACTCCTGTCAAATATACACGGGACAATTTCGACGTGCCGCAGCCGGCTTATACCTCTACGTTTGCCTCCTCCACGGCATCCTCGGCCTGACCGCCTTCGCTGGCTATCTTCTTAAATTCATCCCTGGAGTTTCTGAAAGCCTCCATAAGCTTGGGATTGAACGCTCCGCAGTCTCCGTTTAAGATCATCTGGAAAGCAACGTCAAATGTATATGCCTTTTTATAAAGGCTCTCACTGATCAGCGCCTCGAAACAGTCGGTCACCGAAACGACCTGCGCCGCTATCGGGATCCTGTCACCTTTAAGATTTTCAGGATAACCTCTTCCGTCATATTTTTCATGATGCGAACGGGCTATCTGCTTGCAGTAATCCATCAGCTCCTTATCCCAGTTGTCCGCTATCTGGGCGATGATATCATACCCCCTTATCGTGTGGCTCTTCATATAGTCAAACTCTTCCGAGGTATATTTTCCGGGCTTAAAGAGGATATTATCCGGGATCATGATCTTCCCGATATCGTGAAGAGCACTGGCCGCGGTTATCTGATCGATCTTTTCCTTGGTCAGTTCATACTCGGGGAATTCATTCATCATATGCGTCGAGAGTATCCTTGTGAAGGCCTTGACGCGTCTGATATGCTCGTGATTTTCGGTATTACGGTACTCTACGATCGTCCCCAGCGAATCAAGAAGACTGACGTTGTCCGATTTCTGCTGCTTGGCCTGCTGCTCGAGCATCTTATTCTGACTTTGAAGGACTCTGGCAAATTTCTTAAGCTTATCGCCGCTCTCACGACGCGACTGATATAATTCATTAAGCTTCTTCACCCGAAGGAGCACCATCTCGCTCTCATAAGGTTTTCTGATAAAATCCATCGCGCCGGCAGCAAAGCATTTTTCGACGACATCAAGCGATCCCTCACCGGAGCATACCACGACCGGGAAGTCATCAATGATCTTATTCTCTTTCATCTTTGTCAGCAATTCCAGGCCGCCCATCTTCGGCATAACTATATCCAGAAGCATGACCGCTATGGAATCCTTGCTCGCGGCAAGCACTCCGAGCGCTTCGACACCGTTGACCGCTTCCTTTATCTTGAAGTCATTTCTGAGAAGCTCCGTCAGGATCTCTCTGTTACCGCTTTGATCGTCTACTATCAGAATCGTATCTCTCATCTTACCATCCTCTATCCGTTAACGACATTGATCGTGGCGCCTCCGGTCCCTTTAAGGGTTACCCGTTTCTCTCCCGAGGCCTCCCATCTGCCTTTCCCCAATATACAGGTAACTCCCATAAAGGCCGTTCCGTCGATCGTCATCGTCGCTTCACGGCTGAAAAGCACCTGAAGATTGAGCTGCTCTTTCTCCTTGGTCAGATCCTCCTGCTGCTTGTTTATCGAAAAGATAGCATTATCTATCTTCTTGAATAACGGCATGGTATTTCGGATCTCGGGAGGATACTTGAGCTGGAGCTCTTTCATTGAGTTATCCAGCAACATAAGCTGCTTTGTGTTTTCCTTCATTTTATTGTTTATATCACCGATCCGGTTTACGATATCCTCATCTATGCCTATCTGGACCTGCGTCGCTGTCCCTGCCTCATTACCGAGGTTGAACACTCTGTAACCTCTTGACGCAAATGCCTTTCCGCCTATGATGGATCTGGACGACCGGATCCACCCCTTCGCTCTCATAAGTGAATTGACGGAAGTTATGACCTCTATATCCCCATCGCTTAAAACGATCACGCTCTCAAAGAACTTGCTTACGACTCCGCCTTTGGCCTTCACCTTGCCCCGCCTTCCGGCATTCATTCCCCGATTGAGCGTCACTTTTCCTTCGGATATTATCTCGGCTCCGCCCACGTTGCCGTCCACAACGATATCACCCGCCGCCTTAACGACCGCGCCGTTCTCAATATTGCCCTTCACATGCACGCTTCCGTCAAAGTCGATATTCCCCGTTGCAAGCGTGACATCACCGACCTCCATATGCTTGATGACATTAAGGATATTGCCGGAAAGCTCGACCACGCCATCCATGGCCGCCGTATAAGTGTGCTTATCCTGGGACAGATTAAATCCTTTTCCTTTCAGGAGTTCTTTTTCTATTCCCTTCTTTCCGCTTATCGCAGTCCCGTTTACCGCATATCCATCCTCACCCGCTTCGGCATCGTGATATATCGCAAGGACATCTCCCTCTTTTACAAGAGGATTCTTCTCCATGTTCTGATAATCCACCGAGCCGTCTTCAAGGATCCGGGGTTTCCTGTCTATTTCAGTATTAAAGAAAAACTCGTACCACCCGTCGGTTCCCTTTTTGGGAATGCTGCCTCTTGCGATCGGTATGGGTTTATTGTCATAATTGCCGTCACAGATCTTTTTTATATTCTCCTCGATGAGTCCGTATGTGACGTCAAGCTCTGCCAGACTGTCTATGAGGGAGTCCCTTTCTATCCGCTCTCCCTGACGTTTCATGGAAATAAAGGCTTCGATACCGCCGCTCGTGGTGTGGATCTCGAAATCATCGGAGCTTAAGGTTACCTCTTCTCCGCCCTCCATCAGGATGATACGGCGTTTCTTCATCTCGCTGCTGGTGTACATGAGAGTGCTGTACTTCGAGACATCCAGTCCCTCGGCAAGCCCGAGCCGTATCTCTCTCATCTGCTCCCAGTCATAATATGGGTTCGCATACTTGGAGATATCGAGACGCTTCTCCAGTCCGAACCGGATCTCACGCATCTGCCGCCAGCCAAACCTTATATCCGCATAAACGGTGACATCGATATCTTCTTCAAGTCCAAGCCGGATCTCTGCGATCGCGGCCCCTCTGAAATCGGTTTCGATATAACCTTCCAGGTCTATATTGTGGATCATGGCAAGCCGGATCTGATACAGCTGCTCCGGATCGTAGCCCTGCTCCACATATTTCATGATATCGATTTTTTCTTCTTTGGATTTTCTGAGCTGTTTCAGCACCCCGGCGCTGTACTTGGTATCTGCCGAGATATCTATGCCGTTGACGAGTCCTTTACGGATCTGATGCATCTTTTCATAAGGAAGCTCAGGATCGGCATAGAGCGATACGTCTACGTTCTCCTCCAGACCGGTGAAGATCTCCTCCATCTGCATCCAGTCATATTCGGGTTTAACATAGGGTTCAACTTTAATCCCTGCGACAAGCGCCATTCTGATCTGACGCATCTGGATCGCAAGGAAAGCCGGGTTCTCATATATAGATGTGTCTATAGAGGCTTTTTTACCTTCCTCTATTTCAAATAATTGATCATTAGTATAATCCGCCATGGTTCTCCCCTGATACCAAAGCTATACCAAACCAAGCAACTCTAATCATACCATGTGCTGTCCCCTTATGCAACGGATCGGGGAGCTCCGGTTCCGGTTCCTGTTCCGGGTAACGAAGATATGGATCTTATTTTACTGAAAAAGTCCTCTCCGTAAGGCTTTCCAGAAGGCACTGTCTCAAAAGGGTAAGCGCCGCCGCTGCCGCAGATTCCCTGATCTTCTCTCGCTCACCTGAAAACAGATACTTCTTGACTTTTATCTTGCCGAGAACGGATACACCGATATATGTCAGTCCCACCGGCTTCTCATCGGTCCCCCCGTCAGGCCCCGCTATTCCGGTCAGTGCGACCGCCGCATCCGCCTTTGTCACCGCCGCGCAGCCTTTTGCCATTTCCTTTGCGCACTGCTCGGAGACCGCGCCGTACTTATCGATCGTAGATCTTTTCACTCCCAGATACTTTCTCTTTGATTTATTTGAATAAGTGATGAATCCGAACTTTATTACTTCCGATGCCCCGGGCACACTGATAAGCCTGCTTGTAAACATTCCGCCGGTAAGAGATTCCGCCGTTGCGAGCGTAAGCTTGTTTTCATTAAGAAGCTGCATGACCGAAGCCTCTAAAGTCACATTTTCGTCAGTGGTAAAGATCTTGGATCCAAACCGTTTCTTGATCTCTTTGACGACAGGCTTCACCAGCTTATGTGCCTCTTTCTCGCTGGCGCCCCTTGCAGTGACCCTTACATGGACCTCTCCCGTTTTGGCATATGTCGCGATCGTCGGATTGTCCTGAGCGTCGATCAGATCCTTGAGATCAGTCTCAACAAAGCTCTCTCCCGAGCCGCAGATCTTGACCATCTCGGAATAAAAAGACTCCCCCGAAAGGCTCCTGAGATACGGCGCAACCTGATCGTCCCACATCGGGATAAGTTCTCCGGGAGGCCCGGGAAGCAATATCGCCGTAACATTGTCGTTTATTGCGATGATACCGGGCGCAGTGCCGTTCTTATTGTAGAGGACCTTTGCCCCCCTGGGCACATAGGCCTGCTTTTTATTATTGTCGGTAAGTTTAAGATTCCTTTTTTCAAAAAACTTCTGTATCTGTTTCCAGGCCTTGTCATCAAGGACAAGCTCCTGCCCCATGGCTTTCGCCACGGTCTCCTTTGTAAGATCATCCTCGGTAGGGCCGAGGCCTCCCGAAAGGATCACAACATCCGCCCTGCCGGCCGCCTCCTTAAAGACTTCCCCGAGTCTGGAATCGTTATCTCCCACCACGCTCTGATAGAAGCAGGATATCCCGAGTCCCGCAAGTCCCTCGGCAATATATGCGGCATTCGTGTTGACTATATTTCCCATCAGTATCTCTGTGCCCACACAGATTATTTCAGCTTTCATCCGTCAGCTCCTCCAAGAGTCTTTATTGTTTCTTATCATCAAGCATAACGCTTTTGTTCTTGATTATATAATCCCCCAGTGAAACGATCGTAAGGATCACCGCTATCACCGTAACGACGAGCGAGGCGATCTTATAGGCGGGATGGTCGATATCCGCTATGAGCATGATGACCATGACCATCTGAAAAGTCGTCTTAAACTTCCCCCAGTAGGATGCAGCGATCACGACATTTTTCTCCGCCGCGATTATCCTGAACCCCGATATGATAAACTCCCTCGCGACTATCACTATAACGATCCAGGCCCTCAAGGCTCCTGTCTCCACAAGGCAGATCATGGCCGAGATCACGAGGATCTTATCGGCAAGCGGATCGGCAAATTTACCGAAAGTCGTCACCATGTTGTATTTTCTTGCGATCTTTCCATCCAGAAGGTCGGTGAGCGAAGCGATCACAAATATCGCTAAAGCTACCCATTTAGAGGCTTCTCCGAAGCATCCTGTCATGTATACCGCCACAAAGAACGGGATAAGGACAACACGGAATATTGTCAGTTTGTTGGGCAGATTCATCTCCATGGCGTTATGTAAACCTCCTGTTTTCTTGTGCTCAGATCAATGGCCCCTCGACTCCGTCCCCAAGGGTCACTTCAGTTCCACTGCGGGTTCCGTCAAAATGGCCCCTCGACTCCGTCCCCCAGGGCCACTCCCGTGAGGTCGTAGCCTTCGGATCCTTCGATCCTGACCCGGACGATGTCGCCGCTCATGAGCTCATGCTTCACCCCGCGGACAAAGACATAGCCGTCGACATCCGGAGCATCCATGGCAGTGCGGCCGACGTAAACACCGTCTTCCGGGATCCTGCCTTCTATCATTACCGGAAGCTCCCTCCCCGTCATCACGCGGGCCTTTTCAAATGCTATGGCCTGCTGAGCCTCCATTATCTCTCTCATGCGGCGCTTTCTGGTGGAATGATGGATCTGTCCCGCCATTTTAGCCGCTGCGGTTCCTTCCTCTCTCGAGTAGGCAAAGCATCCGAGTCTGTCAAAACGCATCTTATTCACGAAGTCCAGAAGCTCCCTGTGCTCCTCCTCGCTTTCGGTCGGAAACCCCGATATGAGGGTGGTCCTTAAGGCAATGTCCGGGATCTCTTCCCTTATCCTTGAGATCTTGTCTTCAAGCTCCGCTCTACGGGTCTTTCTTCCCATCAGCTTAAGGATCCTGTCAGAGCAGTGCTGCACCGGCAGGTCAAGATACGGACATATCTTTTCCTCGGCTCCCATACACTGCAAAAGTTTATCATAAATCTCTTCCGGATAACAGTACATGAGCCTTATCCAGGCAATACCTTCTATGCGGCAGAGCTTTTCAAGCAGGATATGAAGCGACTTCTCACCGTATATATCCGTCCCGTAAACCGTAGTTTCCTGAGCTACGAGTATGAGCTCCCTTACGCCTCTTTCCGCCAGTCTCCGGGCATCGGATACAAGATCCTCCGCCGGCACCGATCTGTAGTGTCCCCTGACGGAGGGGATCACACAGTAGCTGCAGTTCTTGTTGCATCCGTCCGCGATCTTAAGATAAGCGCTGTGCGGCAGTCCCGTGTTATCCTCGGTTCCCGCAAGGTACACGTATCTGTCGGGGCTTTTTATATGTCGTGCGCCCCTGCCTCCCATTACCTCTTCGACTGCGGATACTATATCATCTATCGCGGTCGTCCCCACGACCACATCCACCTCGGGGAGCTGCTTCTCAATGTCATCGGCATATCTTTGAGCCAGACATCCGCAGACAATAAGGCCGGAGAGTCTTCCCTCCGCCTTTCTCCTCCCGAGACCTATTATCGTGTTTATGCTCTCTTCCTTTGCATCTCCGATGAAACAGCAGGAATTAACGATCGCCACATCCGCCTCTTCCTCGTCTCCGGTGATGACATATCCTTTTGCCCTCAAAAGGCCGGTCATCTGGGAAGAATCTACCAGATTTTTGTCACACCCCAAAGATACAAAAAAAATCCTGATAGGATCAGGACTTTTTTTATTCACGATTTTTTCAGATGAACGGCTCATCCTGATCGTTGCTCTCGATCTTAAGCTTTCCTTCGTAAAGCTCCTCAACCGCAGTTGATAAAGGTTTATCATACTCGGTGGTTTCGATCATCGGATCCGCTCCGTTTACGATCTGTCTCGCTCTTTTTGCGGTGGCGAGCACGATAGAATATCTTGAATTGACTATCGGCGCGTTGCCCTCCTCAACGTCGGCGTTAACGACGTCCATCAGATCCGAATACGACGGGTGTAGCATAACTGTATCTCCTTTCAGAATAAATTACTTCCTTATGTTCTCCATTTAGCCAGCCCGGACTCAAGCTGCTCTATGAGCCCTCTCTCATGTCCGACCGTGTGATGCGCTGTCATAATGGCCTCATGTACTCTTCTCGTACAATCCTCTATATTATCATTGATGATGACATAATCATAGTCTTTTATGCTCAATACTTCCTCAGAGGCTCTCTTCATGCGCTTTGCGATGACCTCATCGTTCTCGGTCCCCCTGTTCTTAAGTCTTTCGTAAAGCACCTCTATATCGGGAGGTGTAAGGAAGATCAGCACAGTATCCGGGTATTTCCGTTTTATCTGCATGGCCCCCTGAAGCTCTATCTCCAGGATGACATCCTTTCCCTCATCGAGCATCTTAAAAACGAATTCACGGGGAGTGCCGTAATAATTACCGACATATTCCGCATATTCAAGGAGCTCATCTTCCTTTATCAAGTCTTCGAACTGCTCCCTTGTCATGAAGAAATAGCTTTCGCCTTCCTTCTCCCCGGGGCGGGGTGACCTGGAGGTAGCCGACACGGACAGCGCATAATTGTCATGCTCCGCGATCAGTTTGTTCATCACCGTCCCTTTTCCGGATCCGGCAAAACCTGAAACGACAGTCAGTATACCACGACCGGCTTGACCCATACAAACCCTCCGTCCTTTTCGTCTGCACCATGCA
This sequence comes from Lachnospiraceae bacterium, assembly GCA_024699045.1. Lineage (GTDB taxonomy): Bacteria > Bacillota > Clostridia > Lachnospirales > Lachnospiraceae > NK4A144. The sequence continues at coordinate 9,424 of JAILQK010000075.1, forward strand.
CGGATAAGCACCTGCACGCCGCAGATATCATTCTATGTTCTGAACCTGTTCCCTGATCTTTTCTATCACGGTCTTCAGGGCTATTGCCTTATCGGTGAGCGCTACATCTCCGGATTTCGACAGGGTGGTATTTGCTTCCCTATTCATCTCCTGCGCGATAAAATCAAGCTTTCTCCCGCAGGCTCCCCCCTCGGTAAGCGCATCCCGCATAGCCTTTATATGACTTTTTAATCTGACGATCTCCTCATCCACACAGATCTTGTCCGAATAGATGGTGACCTCCGTGACTATACGCGCCTCGTCAGCCTTCTGATCCAAAGCCTCAAGAGCGTCTCTCAGCTTATCTTCAAGCTTCTTTCTGTATTCAACGATGATCTCGGGCGAACGGCTTTCGATAAAGCCCACGTATCCCTCCATCTCATCAAGCTTATCAAGAAGATCCTTCCTCAGGTTCTCTCCTTCTTTTTCACGCGCTTTCACAAAATTGGAACAGGCCATCCTTACAGCCTTTTCAAAGGTATCCCAGAGCTCCTCCGCATCCGTTTCAACCTCTTCCATCGTAAAGACATCCGGAAATCTTGCGAGGACAGAAAGCCTGACGTCATTCTGCAGTCCGAAATCAGCGGCCATTTCCGTAAGATACTTCATATATTCATGCGCGAGCGCGGAATTATATTTGACGGTTTCCGTTGTCCCCGAATAGTCCTCCATGGAAACAAAAACATCAACCTTGCCCCGCTCCATGTATTCCTTCAGCACGTTCCTGATATTCGCATCAAACGCCGTGAGCTTCTTAGGAAGCTTTACCGAAGCCTCGAGGTATCTGTGATTGACGGCTTTTATCTCGACGGTGAATTTCCTGTTGTTTTCTGTGACCTCGCCTCTCCCGAAGCCGGTCATGCTCTTTATCATGTCCATAAGTCAAAGTACCTCAAAACGCGGATGACACAATGAATGTAGTCTATTTACTATAGCATTTTAGACGCATCGTGGCAAACAGCACCATCAAAGCATCCTGATCAAAAAGGTATTGCCGTTTTACAGTCGTGGTGATACAATGCAGCGGGTCAGGACAGTCTTATTACAAAGCACAATACAGCGATATCGGGTTCATCGCTTATCGTTAAAGAACCCCGGGAGGAAAAAATGAAAGAAAAGATCAGCGCCTTCATGAAAAGGAAGAATATCGAGATCTCCCTTAAGAGATACGGAATAGATGCTCTCGGTGCCATGGCACAGGGACTTTTCTGTTCACTCCTTATCGGAACGATAATAAATACGATAGGCACACAGTTCGGTATCGGTTTCCTTACCGTCCCGGTAGCCGAGATCGGCGGAGCAGAATA
>JAILQK010000090.1 GCA_024699045.1 Lachnospiraceae bacterium
ACATAGGTAAGCGCATCCGCCGCTGCAGCCCTCTGCTTATATGCATCGATCAGGAATTCAAGCTCGGTCCTTTTTGCCTCAACCTTATCCATCTGCTCCTTAAGCACCGTCTCTCCCGAGGAAGCGCCTCCGCCCTTTTCCACGATATTGGAGTACTCCTTGGGCTCACCGAGTGTTAATGCCTCCTCATAGTTGCCCTCTGCCAGATCGAGAAGAGAACTGTCAAGGAGATTGATCTCACTCTTTGCGTCCTTGATGACCCCGTTTTTGATATTGAGCACGTTCATCAGATAATTCAGCGGCCCGCCCGCTCCGTCGGCGCTTGCCTGATCTATGACCTGCTCTGAATATTCATACTCGGCATGTCCGAGCACGCTGTCCGAATCTACCAGCGCCTGGGAATGATAGGTATTATAGCTTTGCTGGCAGTTGCCGCTGCTGTTTCCGATAGCATCGATAAGGCTGCTGTCCGTATTAAATGACGACCCCTGTCCGGAAACCGTCTTTATGTCCTTCTCATAGTCCGACTGCAGGGCTCCCCACCATTCGTCACCGCCGTCATCTCCCTTTTCGAATTCATGCACGAGCGCATCCTGAAGCTCCACGATATAATCCGGCTCCTCACTAAGGTTGTTCTCACTCGTGGAATCGTAGAAATTTCCCGACACGGTATAATATTTGCCGTTTGCAAGGTCAAACAGTACATCCAGAAGATTTATCTCCATGACTGCGAGCTTATCCATTATGATCGCGCGTCTTGAGGCATCAACTTTTGCCATGAGCGAATACAGGGTCTGGGCTTCATCATCCTGTCCCGATGCCTTCAGACTCTTATAGGCCTCGTTGAGTCTTGCAAGGTCGGCATCGTATTTATCCGTATCCTCATCCCTGAGATCAAGTGAAAAGAACGTCGTAAGCAGTCTGTGTGTATAAACATCCGTTCTCTTATTCCCGGTATTGCCCGAATTCTTATTTTTAAGATAGTCCTCCTGGCTTATCTCATCCGCCGAGGTCGAGCTTGTATAGTAAAGCCAGAGGGGCTCCAGCTCCTTGAGCTTTGAAAGGTTATACGGATCGGGCACATCGAAAGGATTGACCTCGCTATCATCCATAACATCAACCATAACGCCGTCGGCACCCACATAATACTGAACGTAAAGATCGGCCAGATCCGACTCGGAAACCGCGGTAGAATTGTTCATTATATCCGTCAGTGTCTCGGCATCGGTCACATCGAACCATGCCCCGTCCGCGAGCTCTGATTTGTAATAAATATTAGTCTGGTTCGATTCGCTCGCAGAGTCCTGGGCTTTCTGATAAAGCTCGTCAGTCATCGCATTAATATTTATCAGATATGTACCGACAAAGAGAACCGAGTTTTCTATCGTATGGGACGATGAATACTCGGAGTAATGCATCGCCGTCTGCTCATTAAAAAGCGCGAGTGCATTCCTCCTCATGATGATGACCGCAACGACAGCAACTACCGCCACTACGGACAGCTGAGCTATTCTCTTCAAAATATTATTCTGTTTACCTTTAGCGTTTTTATTTCTCATACCGGTATTCCGTTTGTTCTGTTATTCCGCCGTCTCAGTATCCTTCTTTTTTATCTTCTTGTTTGCCACATCAAGATAACCGTTATATTTCAGTGCTTTCGACTCATCGTAAAACTCTATGGACAGCTGGCTGAGGTCTCCCGACACCAGACCCAGATGAGTGAAGCTCTTTGTTATCTCCCTTATCTTGCCGTCTCCCAGAGGTGTCCCGTCCGAAGCAAGAACCCTGTAATATTTGATGTTCTCCGACTCCAGAGGCTTAAAGCTCAGCGTCATCAGGGAGGTTACCGAGCTGATGGTCGTATTGTAGGTTCCTATATCGCCCGTTTCGTCCTTTCGGATGTTCATCTCGGTCACTATATTCAGCGGCCCGCTTTCCTCATCCGGATTGATCACACAGTCGTCGATAAATTCATCGCCGTTATAGAGCCTGATCTTGACCTCGTCTATTTTGTCCTTGGAAAGCGCGAGGTGTCTCAGCGCTTTATCCTTGGCCGTTCTCTCCCCGACCATGATGTTGTCACACCAGAGCTCGAAATCCGTGATCTCTACCGGAAAATCCTCCGGGATAAAGATCGAAAGCTCAAAAAGCTCTCTTTGTATGATCGGTTTCAGGAAATACATGGCCTGTTTCTCGTTCTTCTCCACATAGCTCTCGCCCACGACCGCTGTCTGCATATCCTGGTCGGTCCCGCTCAGCAGGGCGCTCACCCCGCCACAGGTAAGGCGGTCGAAAGAGTACAGGGTCGTCGTATACAGCTGCATCGATTCAAACATGGAGTTCTGAAGCTCCTCGTACTGATCCTCCTGATCCTCATACTCCTCAAAGGTCATGTAACCCATCCGGTTTTTGACCGCATACTGCTTCATATCCTCGGCCATCTTGTCGACATCCTTGATGTACTGTTCGTAGGAGCTGCGGACCGAGATATAGTTGTTGAACGCATCTTCGACGCTGGCGTCGAGCTCTTTCTTTGCTGCCTGCTCGTCCTTCCTTGCTTCATGATAATCAAGCGCATTCTGATAGAGTGTGTAAGGATCATCCTCGATATAACGCGTCCCGTCCAAAGACCCCTTCATCCACTCTCTGGGGATCTTGATGAAAAGGAATATCCTCTTTTTCCCCTGCCAGTAGCTGTCTATCTTTTCAAGGAACTTCTTGTAATCATTCTTAAAAGCACTGGAGCTTATGTCCTTGTCGTTAAGAGCCGAATTTATATACTGTGATATCATGCCGATATCCGATCCGTACTTGGAGCTCATGAGGTTATAGTTTGTTGACAGCTCAAGCTTTGCGGTCGTCGCGGTCGCGCAGGCCTGGTAATAGGTCTGATCCCGGTCTTCCGTGTATTCGATGAGCGCCGGCAGAGAACTCCTGTCTATCCGTGCCTCTACATAAGGTTTCTCAAAAGTGTATCCGGTCGTGACGTCCAGTCCCGTAATGGAGCTCAGCTTCTTCAGATCCGCTTCAAGTGTTCTTCTGTTTGCCGCTATGGTATTGGAAAGCGTATCCGCTTTTTTCTGCTGTCTGTCTATATCGCTCTGATTGGCTTCGCCGAGCTTCAGTCTGGCTTTGTTATGGGCGATGCCGGCATTTAAGGTCTCAAGTTTCTGTTCGTTGAAGGCCAGTGTTTCCTGAGTCGTCACTATCTCCACGTAGAGGTTGTTCACATTCTCATTTACCGTAAAAACTGTATCCTGAACCTTGTGCTGCGCCACATCTATGTCCGAAGCAAGCTGAAGCGGCTTGAACTGGAACTCCGATGCTTCGGCAAAATCAGGCTTCTCGGGAAACTTAAAGTTCAGGAGCGGCGTCCAGCGGAAAGTCGAGAGATTCTTCTGCTTGAGCTTTATCGACTTAAGCGCGCTGTCTCTGGATGCCTGCTTTGAATCCACCCCCATCTGGGCCGATTCATAGGCATCGCTGTTTTCAAGCGCCAGCGAACGCGCCGCGGACAGAGTGAGTGTCTTGTCCGCCGCCCTGCACTCCTCCGGAAAAAAACCGCCCAGACAGCAGAATAAGACCGCGCATGCGGTCACCCTTCCGATATATGCTTTTAGCTTATGTCTGGCCATCATCATCCGGTCCGTTACCTTCCGTTATCTCGTAAAAGGCAAATCCGCCTCCCTTCTTGTTGCTCACAAAAGAGTAGATCAGATCCCCTCGCTTAAATGTATATACGTAAACGGTATAATCACCGTCAAAACTGTTTACGATGATGTCATCGCTGAAGACCTCGCTTACATCCATCTCCACCTTGCCGTTGAGGGTATGCCTGCTCTCATTCAGCACATTGATGGCGATCGCTTCGGGAAGGATCGCCGCCGAATTTCCTTCATAGAGGGGCTCTCCGAGCAGCATCCTCACGCCTTCTATATCATCCACCTCTGTAGTTCCCGACTTAAAAGTGTTTTTAAGGACATAAACCGAAGTGGCCTTCTGTGTATCATCCGCAGCGCTTCCGTCGCTCTGCGCCAGATACAGCGCATCTATATCATCAAGCCGGACTACCGCGTCGCTCCCCAGATCCCCGTTTTCTTCGTAGAGCACCTGCTTTCCGAAGTAGAAGTTTCTGATGTCCTGAGCGCTCTTGCCCAAAAGCTCGCTGTAAACGATGTCGTCCGAAGCAAAGCTTCCTTCATAAACGGGATTGTTTCCTCCGTCGAGCAGCTTTCCCTTGCCCTCCTTCATACCGCTGAAAAACTCACCCTCATATTCCTCAGTGCCGTCTTCCCTGTACAGTGTTCCCTGACCTTCATACAGATTCTCATGGAAGGTCCCCGTATAATGGAGCGCTCCGCTTTCGTAATACTCACTTCCCTCGCCCTCATACCTGTTCTTGAGGAAGGTCCCGTTGTAGAGCATCACATTGCTCGGAGAATAAAGACTTCCCTCGCCGGTGGCATAACCCTTGCTCACTTCACCCTCGTATGCCACATATCCGGATTTGGCCTTTATCCTGACCTTGTCCTTTGCAAGCCTTAAAAGTACGGAATCATACGCATAAGTCCTGAGTCCGCCGTTTGATGTCAGCTTGTCAAATATCTTCGTGGTTGCCGTTATGTACCACAGGCTCAGAACCCCGACGATGACTATGACCGCGTAAGCAAGTTTCTTGCTTATCATCCATCCGAATACGGTATAGTAATCGTTCTTGTGCTTCGGCTTTACATCGAGGAGTCTGAAGAAGAAATCTCTTATCCCGCCGATCAGCCGTGTTCTGACATAATTCCAGCTGAGCCATAGTCTCAGCTTTGAGACTATGGCTGCAAACCGCGACTTTATGGTTGATAATAAAACACTGAAAAGGTTCTCGCCCATATTCCTGTCCTAACCTTCTATTCGGTCATGCGAAGCCGTCCGTTAAGCTCCGGATCCATTTCTCCGTTGAGATATCTCTCGCATTCAAAGAGATACCACTTTGAAAGAGTATCTTCCGGAAACTCCTTCAATATCTCCGAGAACTGATTCCTTGCAAGATAATACTGTTTCTCGTACAAAAGGCTCAGTGTTTCCTCGAATTTCTCCCTCTGAAGCAGCTTCAGCTGTCTGGCCCTTGCGGGAGACGCATCCACGACCTCGTAAAGATCGATCCTGGCGCCGTCACATTCAAGGATTATGAAACCGATATATCTCGTCTGCCCGGCGTCCTCACGCTTGACTATCTCCTCCGTGACAACGAGCGGGATCTCCATCTCCTCAAACCATCTCGCATATTCCTCCATCTCCTTGAAACGCACCGAGGTCAGGAAGCTGAGGCTCTGCGAGTGTATTCCCGCCACTCCGTATATGAACGAATCGGTATAAAGGAATCCGGTCACCGGATCCGCATCCTTATCGAACGAATTCCTGTGAATGAACTGCGTAGCCTTCGATGCGGCCTGCTGCTCATCCTCGAGGAAGAGGAACTGAAGCATGGACAGTGAACTGTCCTGAGAGACAAGGATCCCGTCTTCGTTCTCCGAGAACTGGCTCATATAGGACATGATGTTTACCAGGCTCTTGACTTTCTTCTCCCCGAAATCACGTCTGGGACTCGACAGCAGCATCAGCGTACCGTTTACTTTGGTCGAGTCTCCGTTCTGCACATCAAATATGGAATCCTTACCCATGATCGTCTCGATGTTTTTGGGCGCAAACCGGTAATATGCTTCAAATATCCTGTATTTATCGTAGTTGATCTCCTCCATGCGCTTGCAGAGTTCTGACAGGGAATTCCACATGCCCTTGATATCCTCTGCGGGAGCATCCGGCACAGAGACAAGAGTACGGCCGAGCGCCACATCCCTTATCGCATTCGCGAACTGGGCCAGGTCGAGTGAGATCAGGTAATAGAAGAAGAATATGAGGAAGCTTCCTATTATGAAGGTGATCGCAAAGATCATGATGACCCTCCTGAAGTCTCCCCAGACCCCTCTTTGAGCGTCATGGTTGTAGCAGACCGCGACCATCGCGTAGGCGGATGCCGGATCTTCTCCCCCGCTTCCGACTGCGAACATATCATGGCCCGACAGCTTCAGGTCTCTGCTTGATACGTCATTATGATCCAAAAGCTCCTGTCTGATCTCATAGATATACGATCCGTAGACGAACGATGCCCGTTCCCTGTTGTAACCTTTGGCATCGGTGACTATGAGCCCGTTTTTCAGCCTCATGATAAAGGCATCGTAGAATACCCCGTTGTCGGAATCGATCTCGATAAAATGCCTTAACTGATTCAGGATCTCGTAATATCTGTCGCTTGTGAAATAATCTTCCGCATCATAATCTATATCATTGAGATCCGGGATGTCTTTCAGTTCCTCCCCGATCGCAAGACTTGCAAATCTCGTATTCTGATACTTCTGCTCACTCAGGTACTGATATCTTATGAAAAGGATCGCTGTCAGGATGATGATGACAAATCCCACTTCCGTCACCACATATACATATACCATCCTGTTCCTTTTGCGCATCGCTATGTAAGAGATCACCATCAGGATGAACCATATGATCACCCCGCCGAGCCACCATGCAAGGAAGTTCGAATAAAGGATGATATTCTGCAGTACATTAAAATGAATAAGATCTACGGCATTCTTAACCCTGAGATCCGCCGCAAATTTTCCCGAAGGGACATCAGCATCGGTAAGGATCACCGCTTCGCTTCCGTCATAGTACGCATCGCTGTAAAAACGCCCGTTTGCACTCTCTCTGTAAAAGATGGATCCGTATGAGCCCAGCGTCGAAGGATTGATATCCTGTATTTTCTCCTCTTCCTGATCATCTTTTCCAAAGCTCTTGCCGCTTACTTCCTGCAGATCCGTCTCGGGTATCTCATAGATATTGATCTTTTCCCCAAGTCTCCCGATCGTGGTGATATATACATGATCGTTATATATATCTATGCTGCTGATCCTTTCGTCGATATCGATAAGAAACGGATCACTGACCGCCATGAGCGTAAGCTCCGGTGAGTACGCCGCTACCCTGTTTATATGATATACATCACCTTTATAGCTGCGAACGAGAGAACAGATCGCATAGACCTTATCGTTAGCTACCTCGATCCTGTGTACCCGGGTCATTTCCAGCTGACCGGTGTCGGTCATCTGAAGGACATCTCCTGCATTGTTCAAAAGGTAGATGCGCCCTTTACCGTTCCAGGTCTCAGCAAAATACACGCCGGAATTCGTCGCGACGCCCTCATTGTACTCGGTATATTCAGGATTATGCTGAACCTCCGACATGGCCCCCGACAATAAGAGGACCGACAGGAGAAGGCTCAATATACAAAGGCACGCTATAACGCGGATTCGCATGTTCATTGCACTAATGACTCCGTTCCGATTTTCTTGAAACTGTTAAAAAACAACCTTAAAAAGGGAATATCTCCCCATACCAGATGCGTAAACAACATGACCAGCGCCACCACCGCAAGTATCAGGCATATCCAGAACAGGATCCCGAAAAGATTGTCCGCGTTTCTGTAAAAGAAACTCTTTATCCGGACGATGATGCTCCTCTTCTTTACCGGGGTCGCCGCTATCCTCAGATCCCTGTAGAGTTCGGTAAAGTGGCTGTAGCTGTTGTTCGCCGACTTTTTTGACAAAAGCTCATAGCTTATGTTCTTTTGCTCCGATTTTGAAGCAAGTATATTCAGCAGGATATCCGCGCATCTGACAGCGCAGTCACGTTCCGTCTTGGTACGGTCGAGCCTGCACAGATCCAGATCATAGCTGAAATAAACGCTGTCATCCTTAGCCAGATTTACATGACCCTGATCCAGTATCAGATACATCAGCGGATACGGAAGTCCGCTTGATATGCAGCTGAGAAGGATATTGGTGCAGATATCCTCACATCTCGTCAATGTATAGGCATCCCCGACAAAAAAGGTATCCAAAGGCCTCTTCTGCCTGTAGGGAAAGACCATCACGTAGGACTGTCCGTAGGTAAACGATTCTATCAGGGCACTGTCGGAAATAGTCCGTGAACCGCTGAGTATCTCCATGAGAGTACGTATGCTCTCATGCTCTTTAAGGACCACGAGCGTATATTCGCGCCCATCTTCCGTCTCCTCGCTTACTGCGATATAGCAATCGTTTATCTCGGAGCTTAAGACCGTGGAAACTATTTTGTAGCTCGTATTACGTGAGCTGTATGTCATCAGCTCCCCCTGGTCTCATCCGGCACGGTCACGGGTTCGGGTGCAGGATCGTCTATCATCTTTTTCCTGACTATCGCATATGCATAAGTACATATCACCGGCATATCCGTGCAATAAATACGGATCTCGTATACACCCTCCTTGGTGGGAGCGGTATATATGCCGTCCGAGCTTATCTCTCCGCTTCCCGGAGCTGTCAGCTCGTATGTGATGCTCGCAGCCTTCATGTTGTTGAACCTCACTCCGAAGAAGTGGCTCTCCTTTGTTCCCATGATGACCGTAGGTGTATCGACCGATATGCTCTTGTCGTAATAGTCCTCCGTAAGCTCCATATCGTCTCCCGAAGGGAACCTGATAGCGACCCACCTGAAGCTGAGCACCAGATAATCCACATTCCTTAAAAGTCTCGCCGCAACGACAAAGCTGCCCTTCTCATTGAGGACCTTTACCGCGGTCTCGACATCCGCCAGCTTTTGCGCCTGATAACTGAAAAGATCGGGGTTTCCGTATATCGTGCTCTTTTGATTGGCCTTCATCTCCGGATCGTCGCTCACGTAGCTGTAACCGACCTCCACGTATACATTTCCCTGTCCGAGTCCATGCGCTATCTCACCGGAATAACGTATATCGCCTTCCCTCGCGTTTTTGCCGAGCGGGATCTCCAGTGTTCCCGTTGCGATGCCGGGCATCTCACTCTTTCGCGATACTCTGCTTTCAGCCGATGACCGGGCTCTTGCCTCCGCGCGTTTACGAAGCTCCACATCTTTTGTGTAATACGAGAGGAAATTGCTTCGCATGATCGCCTGACCGGGTGTCACCAGATAGCGTTTGACCGAGTCCTCCTCGATCCCCTCGATTATATAGCTGCTGCTTGTACGGACAAGCTTTATATCCGCCAGAGGGATGGAATCATCCAAAAGGCCTATCCCCATCATCTCGAGATTCGTCTTGCCTATCTCGCGGTTTACAAGCTCCAGAGGTCTTGTGTTGGAAAGCCTTACCCTGATGGAAAAATGCATCGCCGTATTTATCGCTGTCTCATCCTCAAATGCCGAAGCGGTACCGCTCCTTAAGATCAGCTCGCTCTCCACGGCGGGCGTTTCATCCACGTTTACCCAGTATTCCCTTATAAGAGTCTTCCCCTCCGAAAGTGAGACGTCTTCCGCTCCTATCTCGATCTCATGCTCACCCTCAGCAGTGGAAAATACAGGGGTCTCAAGTACCCCTCTGCAGGTAAGTCTTACATCCGCATCGGAAAGCTTTTTGATCTCAAGAGTGATCTTTACGGTCCTTCCTTTGCATACCGTTGCCGGGATCGATATCTCTCCCGCAAAGTTCTCGGTCTTAAACAGTGTCTCTTTTGACAGGAACTCCGTTTCAAACCCAAGATCCGCATCCAGTTCGTTCTTGTCGACAAGAAAGAGCTCATAACCTTCAGCGATCCGGTTATACTCGTATTCCTTTTCGTCTTCCTTGTGATTGACCGAATAGACACTGTGAACGTCCTGTTCCTTGTACCGCACTTTGAGTCTGGCCACATCTCCGGTCAGCTTGTCGAATCCTTCTATCGCCGACAGTTTTTTTACGGCCGAAGAATCTATGACTATTTCCCTGCCCGAGCCGTCGATCGCCACACCGCTTTCGATCAGGACCGAGAGATCGTCCAGACTGAAAACTCCCATGCCGCAGATGATCCCGGTGCCGTAGATCAGCCCGTTAAGAAATCGGCCCTTGTTGATGTGATAGTTCTGTTCCGCCTGGAAGTCGACGCTAGTTAGCATCTTCCCGGGGTAATACCTGTTTCTCTCGAATGGATATAGTTGATTGCTGCTCATGTCGCCCTCTGTGTGAAAAATTTACATAACATTCCGAATAGTGATTATACCAACCATACAGACACACAAAAGACACAAATTATCGTGTCGAAATATAGGGTTAAATACTAGATATTGCGAGAATTTAAGAAAACCGGAAATTTTGTATCTGCTTTCCGGAGTTTATTGACATTATGTTTACTATTAATTATGTATTAATAGAGAAATATTAGACTGCTTGTGCTCAGATATAACGTTTTGCCGTCTTGGGGATCTTTATGATCGCTTCGGTCCCATAGCCTTTTTCGGACTGGATCTCAAGCTTTCCTCCGCAAAGACGCCTCAGCCGCTCTCTCACATTCCTTATCCCGATGTGCTCTCCCGGATCGTCCTTTTCCCCGGACGTCGGATCAAATCCCACTCCGTTGTCGGATATGGTTATGATGTAATATCTGTCGTTTTCCCTTGTGGTGATAAGGATTATCCCTTTCTCATCCAGAGGAACGACTCCGTGCCTTACCGCATTTTCGACAAGAGGCTGGATCGTAAGCGCGGGCAGTTCGAAATCCTTAACGGGTGTCACTATGCTGCAGGTAAATTCATCTCCAAACCTGAGCTTTTCTATGGAAAGATACTTTGAAACATGCTCCATTTCCTTTTCAAAAGGGATCGGCACACTGCTGTCGATGGAACCGATATTTGCCCTCAGATAATCCGCGAGATCCGAGATCGCCTGTCTTCCCTGATCGAGGTCCTTTCCACAGAGCACATATATGGAATTTAATGCATTATATAAAAAATGGGGTTTTATCTGGGAAAGAGCGATACTGGTCTGCATTTCGTGGATCAGGGCATTCCGGTCCTTTATAAGCGCCCTCTGCTTCTTCACCCTGCGTTGTTGCATAACGATCCACATGACGAGCAGAATGACTGTAAGGGACAGCAGGATGATGACTACCCACGGGATCACTCCCATGAGTCCATCCCCTTGTACAGACCCGCAAGGGTGTACTCAGCCCATGAGTACTGTGACATGTATTCCCCCTTAAAGAGCCTCCCGGCCCCCTGCATGTCCTTATTATCCAGATAATCATAATAGTCGCATTCGATACCGCTCTTGATGATCCCCATTTCGCCGCGCCCGCGGGTGATGCATTCCTCACACCCGTTTTCTTCCA
>JAILQK010000103.1 GCA_024699045.1 Lachnospiraceae bacterium
TCCTATGAGGAAGCGCTGAAAAGATATGAGCTTGCTTTTGCGACGGCAATGGCGATAACAGCCAAAACTTCCGAAAAAGCCTATCTCTGTCTTTCCATGTCGTGGCTTGTGAGAGGACAGAGAAAACTGCTGGATGTAAATGCTCCCGACTATTCCGAGAAATACAAGGAGTATATGGAAGCTGAAAAGGAGCTTCAGGAAAAAGCTCTGGAAGGTTTCTCCTATGCGATACAGACGGAGAATTATCCGATGTGCGGAAACATGGATCAGCATACCGTCGATTACATTACCGCTGCGCTGTATTACAAAACCGGAAACTATGATGCTTCCCTGAAGCTTCTCTCGGGGATAATCGTATCTAATTCGGCGAGCAAGAGGATAAAAGACAATGCGAGGGATCTTAAGGACCGTATAGCGGCCGCAAAGAAGAATCCCGATCAGATAGTTCCCGTGGACTGAAGAACTAAAAGGTAAAAAGATAAAAAAGATAAACCCCCGCTCTATGGATACAGGCGGGGGTTATTCTTTTATCATTTCATTGGGTGCTTTTTTTCTGCAAGCCCGGAGATCAACCTTGATCCGGCATATCAACCTTGATCCGGAAGCTCAATTGTGATCCGGCAGCTCAATTGTGACCCGGCAGCTCAATCTGTGTTTCAGCGGAGAGTCTTCAGCAGGATCTCGTTCGAACGCTGGATGAACTTTGTCATCTCGTCAGCTGAGAGCTGTTTATTTGAAAGCAGAGCCAGATCGTACAGCTGCTGTTCGATGAGCTTTGAATTATCGCTTTCGGGAGCCTCCATGAGCTTTTCTACCAGCGGATGATTTACGTTGAGGATCAGGGTTTCGCCGTCCGCATCATTTGACTCCGGCAACGGCTCTCCCATCGAGTACATCTTCATCATATCGTCCATCCGGCGTTTTTCTTCTGACTGCGTGAGCATGGAAGCCACCTTTTTATTCTTGAGCTTGTCGAGCTTCACCGAGAGCTTTGATTTCTTAAGAGTTTTTCTGAGAACCTTTTCCAGATCCTCTGACTTTGTTTTGAACTCCTCACGCTCCTTTTTGGAGGTGCGGCTTCTCATCATGTCCTCCACCTCGGCATCGATACGAAGGAATTTCACGCCTTCATTCTTCATCTCAAGCCTTTGGATAAAGGGCTGGTCTATCGCGTAGGTAAGTATCAGGGCCGTCATCTTTGAGGACTTGAACATATTGATATACTGGCTCTGCTGCGTTTCATCCGTTACGTAGTAGACCTTCTTTTCCTTTTTCTCTTCTTCCTTGTCCTCTTCTTCGGCGGCTTCGGTTACGGGATTACCGTCGGCATCCACGACCTCGGGGGTTTCTTCCTTATCCTTCGATGCAGCTTCTTCCTCGGTTCCTGAAGCAGCCTCATCCCCTGAAGCATCGTTGTCATCCCCTGAAGCATCGTTGGTTTCTGCGGATCCTGAAGAGCCTGAGGCATCTTCCGACCCTGCCGCTTCCTCATCCTCCGTGTCGATGGGCTTGACATCCAAAGCTTCGGGAAGCGTTGTATATTTGTCGTAGATATCCTTAAAGAGGATGTAATCATTGATCTTGTCGGCAAATTTATCGTTTTTGAGCACGCCGTATTTAACGAAGGGAGAAATGTCGTCCCAGTATTTTTCGTAGTTCTCCCGGTCGGTCTTGCAAAGCCCTGAGAGCTTTTCGGCGACCTTCTTGGTGATATAATCCGAGATCTTGGTCACAAAGCCATCGTTCTGGAGCGCGCTCCTTGAAACATTGAGGGGCAGATCGGGGCAGTCGATGACTCCCTTTAAGAGCATCAGGAACTCGGGAATGACCTCTTTGATATTGTCAGCCACAAAGACCTGATTGTTGTAAAGCTTTATGACGCCTTCCGCTGACTCGTATTCTATATTGATCTTGGGGAAATAAAGTATTCCCTTGAGGTTGAAAGGATAGTCCATGTTCAGATGGATCCAGAAGAGAGGCTCCCTGTAATCATGAAATACTTTTCTGTAAAAATCTTTGTATTCGTCATCGGTGCAGTCGCTCGGAGTCTTGCTCCAAAGCGGAGAGATGTCGTTGATCGGCTTCGGAGGCTCCGGGGGAAGCTCATTGCCGTCTTTATCCTTTTTGGGTTCGGGGGCGGGTTTGTCAACGGTCGTCAGATAGATTTCCTGGGGCATGAAAGAGCAGTACTTGTCGAGCACCTCGCGCACAGAGTATTCGTTGCAGTATTTCAGGCAATCGTCGGAGATGTGCAGGGTGATCTTTGTACCTACCTTGTCGTATGTGCCTTCGTTCATGGTGTAGTCTGTACCTGCGCCGTCACATTCCCAGTGTACCGGAGCGGCATCCTTTGAGTATGAGCGGGAATCTATCTCGACCTTGTCCGCTACCATGAAAGCAGAATAAAAACCCAGTCCGAAGTGACCTATGATCTGATCGGAATCGGATTTATCCTTGTATTTCTGTATGAAATCGGTCGCTCCTGAGAAGGCGATCTGATTGATGTACTTGTCGATTTCCTCGTACGTCATGCCGATACCGTTATCAATGAAGGTCAGGGTCTTGCCTTTGTTGTCGCATTCGACGTCTATCCGGCCCTTCAGCATGTCGCTTTCATTGCCGCCGGTCTCCGATGCGGGAGCGGAGTATTCTCCCATCATTTCCAGTTTTTTAAGCTTGGTGATCGCGTCACAGCCGTTCGAGACAAGCTCGCGGATAAATATATCCTGATCCGAATACATCCATTTTTTTATAATGGGGAAAATGTTTTCGCTCGATATGGAGAGCGATCCTCTTTTTTCTGACATTTTTCTGCCTCCTTTATTATCTTCTTTTCCCGGCGCGGTATTCAGCCCTTATCCCGACTGCTGCCGAAACAGCCCGTGACCGCGTCCGGTCTGTTTTTTATTTATCAGTGCATTAGTTTAATACGGCGGACGTTTGTTGTCAATAGCACTCAACCCGGGTGAGTGCTAACAAAAGGATAAATGTTAGGCACATCTTTAAAAATTATGGTAAAATAAACAAGATTATAATCTTTTTTATGGAGGTGGCATTTATGGGCTATATGGAAAACTATAATGAATGGTTGGAGGATCCTTACTTTGACGGTAAGACCAAAGATGAACTTAAGGGCATAGCGGGAAATGCCGGGGAGATCGAGGAGAGGTTTTACAAAGAGCTTGAATTCGGGACGGGAGGCCTCAGGGGTATCATCGGAGCCGGAACGAACCGGATGAATATATATACTGTCCGCAAGGCATCTCAGGGTCTTGCAAACTATATTGTCAAAAATAACGGTCAGAAAAAGGGAGTTGCCATCGCATATGACTGCAGATTCATGTCTCCCGAGTTCGCGGATGTAACGGCGCTTTGTCTTGCCGCTAACGGGATCAAGGCATATGTGTTTGATTCGCTCCGCCCTACCCCCGAGCTTTCTTTTGCCCTGAGAGAACTCGGATGCATAGCGGGAGTGGTAGTCACCGCAAGCCATAACCCTCCTGAATATAATGGATACAAGGTTTACTGGGAGGACGGCGCCCAGGTTTCGGTCCCCAGAGATCAGGAGATCATAGATGAGGTCAATAAGGTCAGGATCACCGAAGCGAAGACCATGGAGCTTGAAGAGGCAAAATCACTCGGGCTCTATAACGTGATCGGAAGCGATATCGATGACAGATATATGGCGGAACTCAAGAAGCTCATAATACATCCCGAGGTCATTGAGGAGATGGCAAACGATATCAGGATCGTTTATTCTCCTTTCCACGGGACCGGAAATGTGCCGGTGCGCAGGATCTTAAAGGAACTCGGATTTAAGCATGTGTTTGTTGTCCCTGAGCAGGAGCTTCCGGATCCGGAGTTTACCACTCTTGATTATCCGAATCCCGAGGATCCCAAGGCCTTTACCCTCGCTCTGAAGCTGGCGAAGGAGAAGGATGCCGATATCGTGCTCGCCACCGATCCCGATGCGGACAGACTGGGGATATATGCAAAAGACACCAAAACCGGCGAATACGTATCCTTTACCGGAAACATGTCGGGCATGCTGATCGGAGAGTATCGCATAAGCGAGCTTAAGAGGATGGGAAATCTTCCCGCCAACGGCGCGCTCGTCAAGACCATAGTCACCACCAACCTTGCGGATGCCATAGCAGAGAGCTACGGGCTTACTCTGATAGAGGTGCTTACCGGATTCAAGTATATAGGTGACCAGATCAAACGGTTTGAGCAGGACGGCTCACATGAATATGTATTCGGTCTTGAGGAATCCTACGGATGTCTTGTCGGCACCCATGCGAGGGACAAGGATGCGGTCGTCGCGGTCATGTGCCTTGCGGAGGCAGCGGCTTTCTATAAAAAGAACGGCCTTACGCTCTGGGATCAGATGATAAAGATATACGAGAAATACGGATTCTACAGAGAAGGCATACATACGATAACCCTTAAGGGGATCGACGGTGCCGAGCAGATAAAGGGCATTATGGAAAGGATCCGGACAAATCCGCCTAAGAACTTCGGAGAGCTTAAGGTTAGGAAGTTCGTGGATTACGACAAGGGTCCCGAGGTCACCGGACTTCCTTATTCAAACGTCCTTTATTTTGATCTCGAGAATAATTCGTGGTGCTGCGTGAGACCTTCGGGAACGGAGCCCAAGATCAAGTTTTACATGGGCGTCAAGGGCACAAGCCTTGAAGATTCCGATAAGAAGCTTCAGGCACTTAAGGAGGCAGTGGTCGCCATGGCCTGATGCCTGCGCGTGACCGATGAAGGACTTGGTAAAGAAGACTACAGCCGATAAAAGATTCTGGGCGGTGCTTTATATCCTTATGGCGCTGCTCGGGATCGTATCGGTATATGAAGGCATCGCCAACGGGATGGTATGGAGCCAGGACTTCCAGTACGATGCGGCAGCGGCGCTGGCGGGCGGTTACGATCCTTATGATATAAGCATGGGGAAAAGTGAGATCCCTGATATCCCAAATCTTCAGGGGTTTTATGATTACTATGAAGGCCTGGGCACACCTCAGAAGATGGAGGCCAATCAGTTTCCCTCGCTTTTGTATATCCTGACCGGCTATACGCTTATCCCTTACAATGCCGCACGGATACTCTGGCTCATTACGAACCTGCTGTGCACTGCCGTCATCATCTGGCTTTTGAGGAAGACTTTCATGGCTTCCGTTGATGAAAAGCTGTATCCGGTCTTCATGCTTTTGATGCTTGCGGGGACCCCCTGGAGGAATCAGCTGGGTGTCGGTCAGCATACTCTTTTTGCGGTGGCCTTTTTCCTCGGGGCGGTATATGTCTCCGAGACCGGAGAAAACCCCGGGACGGGGGCTTTGGCAGCGGGAGAGGGAGAAGCTTCGGGGAAGCGGAGCCCGGTGAGGACAGTGGCTTCGGGACTTTTGCTTTCGCTGAGTTATCTTAAATACACGGTGACAGCTCCGATGGCGCTGTATTTTATTTATAAGAGAAGATGGAGAGAGTTTGTGATAAGTCTGGTACCGCATGCGATCCTGACGGGAGCAGCGGCGGCGACATTGGGAGAATCCTACATCTCGATGCTCACAAAACCTCTTAAAGTCGCGTCGGCTCTTGCTGCGGAAGGCAGCATAGATATCGGTGTACTGACCCACGGCTCGGGGGCGGGACTTGCAGTGACCGTCTGTGTCATGGGATTCATATTTGCAGTGGCGCTTCTGCTGCCGCCCGGAAATGATGAGCTGTTCATATCGCTTGCGGTGATACTCTGTCTGGTGATGACTTACCACAGGACCTATGATTTTTTTATCATGATCATCGTATTCGGTTATTTTGCCACCGGGAGGATGAAGGCGGCGGAGATCATATATCTTATTACGACGCTGGCATTCTTCTTTGTGCTGAGGGTGTTCCATGAGAATGCCATAAGCCTTACGGTCAGCGGGGCCATGTATTATGCCTGTGCGATTTCTTTTATCGTCATAGTGCTGGATAAAATTAAACAAGGTTTGAAAGGAAGTAGAAATGGATAAGCTTTTTGTAGTGATCCCTGCCTATAATGAGCAGGATACCATCGAGGATATCGTGAGGAGCTGGTATCCCAATGTGCTGCTCGGAGAGGAAGGCTCACGGCTCGTGGTCATTGATGACGGATCAGCGGACCGGACAGGGGAAAAGCTCGACAGTCTTAAGGATGAGTTTCCGAAGCTTGATGTGATACACAAACAGAATTCGGGACACGGACCTTCCATACTCGAGGGATACAGGTATTCCATAGCGGAGGGCGCGGATTATATTTTCCAGACGGATTCCGACGGACAGACGGAGCCTTCGGAGTTCGGTGAATTCTGGGATAGCAGAAGAAAGCATGAAATGATCATCGGATACAGAAAGGAACGTGGCGACGGCTTCGGAAGACTCGTGGTGACCAGGGTCTTAAGGGCGCTGATCTTTCTCACCTTCCATGTGTACGTAAAGGATGCAAATACGCCGTTCCGGCTGATGAAGGCATCGGTACTCGAGAAGGAGATCAAATATATCCCCAAGGATTACTTTCTGACAAATGTGCTCATATCCGTGATCTTTACAAAAAGACACTACAGGGTGAAATATCTGCCCATAACGTTCAGACCCAGACAGGGGGGGACGAATTCGATAGATCTGCGCAAGATAACCGGGATCGGACTAAGATCTCTGCGTGATTTTGTAAGACTTAACCGGATCATTTCCAATCCGTGAGACATGATCAAAGGAGGCTTGAGAGAATGAACAAGGCGCGTATCCTGCTGTTCATACCGGCATACAACTGTGAAAAGCAGATAGTCCGGGTCCTGGATTCCCTGGACAGCAAGGTGATGCAGTATATCGACGACATCATAGTCATAAATAACCGCAGTACCGACAATACCGAAGAGGCGGTGCGCGAATATATGAAAGAGCATCCTTATCTGCCCGTGTCGCTTTTCAGGAATAAGGACAATTACGGACTCGGGGGCTCTCATAAGGTAGCATTTAATTATGCGATAAAGCAGGGCTATGATTATGTGATAGTCCTTCACGGAGACGATCAGGGCGACATACATGATTTCCTTCCGGTACTTAAAAAAGAGATCTACCGTGGATATGACTGTGTGCTCGGGGCCAGATTTATGATGCAGTCAAGGCTTGAGGGATATTCACTGTTCAGGACTTTCGGAAATATCGTATATAATTTTTTATATGCGATGGGGATCAGAAGACGGGTTTTCGATCTCGGCTCGGGGCTTAACATGTATGACGTGAAGATGCTCAGAGATAAGTTCTATATGAAGTTTCCGGATAATCTCATGTTCAACTGTACGATGCTTTTGGCAACGGACTATTACAATATGACGATGAGATTCTATCCCGTGTCCTGGAAGGAGACCGACCAGGTTTCGAATGTAAAGATGGCCTCCCAGTCCGTAAAGACCTTAAAGCTTTTGTTTGACTATATGGATATGCATACAAGCATAAGAGGGGAGTACAGGGATATACCTCGAAGCAGATATGAATTTGAAGAGGTTGACTGATTATTTAAGACGAAACGGGATGTCCGATACCGGCTATGCCGTACGGCAGCATATGGCCGACAGGAAAACGGACAGGGATTACAACAAAAGAGCAAGGGAGATGCGTCCTGCCGAAGAGGAGCTTTCAAGGCAGAGGTCACAGCGGTTTGCTTATGAGCCTCTGATATCGATCCTCGTACCCACGTACAGACCGGACGACAGTTTTTTCCGGGAGATGCTACGCTCCGTGAAAGCCCAGACCTATGGGAATTACGAGCTGCTCCTGGGAAACGGGGGAGGGATATCGGAGAATACCAACGCGGCGTTGGAGGAGGCCTCGGGGGATTATATCGCTCTCCTTGATCAGGATGATCTGATCGAGCCGGACGCGCTTTTTTGGGCGGTCGAAGAGATCAACAAGGGCGCCAGGCTCGTATATACCGATGAGGATAAGTATGACGGCAAAAAGGACAGATATATAAGGGCCTTTCACAAGCCTGATTTTGATATGGAGCTTTTGCTATCAAACAATTACGTCTGTCATTTTCTGGTCGTTGAAAGAGAACTCGTGCTGGAAGCCGGGGGGCTCAGGAGTGAGTATGACGGGGCTCAGGACCATGATCTGATATTAAGGTGTGCCGACAGGCTTGAGCGATCGGAGATCGCCCATATCGACAGGGTGCTCTATCACTGGAGGATACACGGCGGGTCTACCGCGGGAGATCCTTCGACAAAGGATTATGCGCATGCGGCCGGTAAGAGAGCCATAGAGGATTACCTGAAGAGTAAGGATAAGCTGTGTTTTGTGACCGAGACGGAGCACAGGGGTTTTTACCGGGTCGAGTACTATACCGAGAGAACCGATTCTTTCATGTATGTGATGTGGCTGGGAGAGGGAATACGTCCGAAGGAGCCGGGAAATGAAGCGCGGATGGCGGCCTATCTGGAGGCAAACCCGGATGTCGGGGCTATCGGCGGAAGAGTTACAGACAGTATGGGACGGATCATTTCGAGCGGATATCTGAGGGATGAAGACGGGGAACCGGTTCCTCTGTATCAGGGAATGAACTATCATCTTTCCGGAGAGTTTCATATGGCGTCCTTAAGGCGGGAGGTCGAGATAGTGTCAAACCAGTGCGTGATGATAAGAGAGTCTCTCAGCGGATGTGTAGACAGCGATTCCGGAAGGATGTGCAAAAAAATAAAGGAAAAGGGATACCGGATCATCATAGATCCGAGAATGATCTTCATAAAATAAAAGATGCCGAAAGTCAGTATCATAATACCGAATTATAACGGTGCAAACTATATAAATGACTGTATCGATTCGCTTGCAAAGCAGGCATATAAGGATCATGAGATCATTGTGGTCGATAACGATTCGAAGGACGGATCCGCCGATATGGTGGAGAATGATCATCCTGATGTCAGACTTAAAAGACTGGATCAGAATTACGGGTTTTCAAGAGCGGTAAATGAGGGGCTCAAAATGTCGGACGCCCCGTTCGTCCTGCTGCTCAATTCCGATACCAGAGCCGAAGAGGGTTTTGTGGAGGCATTGGTAAACGAGATAGAGAAAGACGAGAGCGTGTTTTCGGTCGCGTCCAAAATGATCCAGATGAATGAACCCGCAAAGCTTGACGGCGCAGGGGATCTGTATTCCGCATTCGGCTGGGCTTATGCGAGAGGCAAGGGCAGAAGCTCAAAAGGATATAACAGATATGCGAAGGTTTTTGCGGCATGCGGAGGCGCCGCGATCTACAGACGCAGCATCCTGGATGAGATAGGATGGTTTGATGAATTTCATTTTGCTTATCTGGAGGATATCGATATAGGCTACAGAGCCCGGATAATGGGGTATAAAAACGTATACTGCCCCGAGGCCAGGATATATCATGTCGGAAGCGCGGTCACCGGGAGCCGTTACAACGATTTCAAGATCCGGCTTTCGGCAAGGAACAACATGTATGTGATAATGAAAAACATGCCATTGCTGCAGATCATCATCAATCTGCCGTTTCTGGCATTAGGCTTTGCGATCAAAGCGTTTTTCTTTATCCTTATCGGTCACGGCAGAGCTTATCTTTCGGGCCTGAAACGGGGGTATATCCTTTGCCGGCAGGCCAGGAAGTTTCCGTATTCAACCAGGAATTTTAAGAACTACTGCCGGATACAGCTTGAACTTTGGCTGAACCTTTTCAGGAGACTGCCGGGATAGAGGCATATCATGAAGAATGCGAAGATGTACCGGATCGAAACCGTGATCGCGGAAGGTCCGTGCAGGGGAGCTGAATATTGATAAGGGATAATCAGAATTTCCTTAACAGGGTCCAGGTAGTGCTGGACGGAGCCGTAACGGGGTTATCGTATTTTATCGCATATGAGATCAGGTTTGAGACCCCCTTAAACGACCCGACCGTGCCTCACCTTCCGCTGTATATGTACATGTGGGCTATGCCGTTTCTTATCATAGCCTATCTGTTCCTGTATTATCAGTTCGGACTTTACAGGTCAAAGCGCCTTGGCGGACGGAGACGGGAACTCGTAAATATAATATATGCAAACGCGGTCGGCTTTATCGGGTTC
Source organism: Lachnospiraceae bacterium (assembly GCA_024699045.1). Classification (GTDB taxonomy): domain Bacteria; phylum Bacillota; class Clostridia; order Lachnospirales; family Lachnospiraceae; genus NK4A144. The sequence goes on from JAILQK010000103.1 coordinate 10,101, forward strand.
GTATCGGTTCTGTATATCATCAACCAGAATGACTTTGCCAGATCCATGCTTGTGATATTTGCCGTAGTGAATATCATGCTGGAAACCCTGATGAGGAACGCCGTCAGGTATGTACTGCACTTTATCCGTAAAAGGGGGTATAATAAAAAATACCTTCTGCTTGTCGGATATTCCAAGGTGGCCGAGGAGTATATAAGACGCATAAGGCTTAATCCGCACTGGGGTTATGAAGTATGCGGGATCCTCGATGACAGAGTTCCGGCCGGCACCATGTTAAGGGGAGTCAAGGTCTTGGGCCGCATAGCGAATCTGGACGTGATCCTTCCGGAGAATAAGGTCGTGGAGATCGCGATCACCCTTCCGCTTGATGAATACAGCAAGCTGGAGAGGATAGTCGCAAAGTGCGAAAAGAGCGGCGTGCACACACAGTTCATACCGGATTATAACAGAGTTATCCCTTCAAGACCCATTATGGAGGACGTGGAGGGACTTCCCGTTATCAATATAAGAAATGTGCCGCTGACTGCAATAGAAAACAGATTCATTAAACGGACGATGGATATAGTCGGAGCGATCCTTCTCATTATCCTGTTTTCTCCGATAATGCTCATATCGTTCATAGCGATCAAGGCCTCCTCGGAGGGCTCCGCGATATATAAACAGGAAAGAGTCGGTCTGCATAATAAGCGGTTCCAGATGTATAAATTCCGGACCATGGAGATCCAGAAGGAGAGCGAAGAGAAGAAGGGATGGACGGTAAAGGATGATCCAAGAGTCACAAGGGTCGGAAGGGTGCTGCGCCGCACAAGCATGGATGAGCTCCCTCAGCTTTTCAATATACTTAAGGGAGATATGTCCATAGTCGGACCCCGGCCGGAAAGACCGCAGTTTGTGGAAAAATTCAAGGAAGAGATTCCCAGATATATGGTGAAGCATCAGGTGAGACCGGGACTTACGGGCTGGGCTCAGGTGAACGGACTAAGGGGAGATACTTCCATAAAAGACAGGATAAAATATGATATCTACTATATAGAGAACTGGAGTGTTTTCTTTGATATCAGGATAATGTTCATGACGGCCTTCATTGGCCTTATCAATAAAAATGCATACTAAAAAGATATAGAAAGGAATGAATTTATGAAAAGGTTAGTGACCAGGAGTGATTTTGACGGACTTGTTTGCGCGATGCTTCTTAAAGAGCTTGATCTCATAGACGATATCAAGTTCGTACATCCGAAGGATGTGCAGGACGGAAAGATAGATATCAGTGAAAATGATATCACGACAAACCTTCCGTTCGATCCGAGAGTAGGGATCGCTTTCGATCATCATGAGAGCGAGCTGACCAGGAATGCAGGGGTCGATGTCAAGGACAGATGGGTCATCGACGGAGATGCAAAATCGGCTGCGAGAGTCGTCTATAATTATTACGGAGGCAAGGATACCTTCAAAAGAGTTTCCGATGAGATCATGACGGCGGTGGATAAAGGAGACAGCGCGGACTTTACAAGAGAAGAGATACTGGATCCCAAGGGATGGAATCTCATGAACTTTATAATGGATGCGCGTACGGGACTGGGACGTTTTCATGATTTCAGGATATCGAATTATGATCTTATGATGGAACTCATAGATTCCTGCGTAACGATGTCTGTGGATGAGATACTTGAGCTTCCCGATGTAAAAGAAAGGACGGATCTGTATTTCAGCCAGAGCGAGAGCTTTAAGGAGCAGCTTAAAAGAGTGACAAAGATCCACGGGAATGTCGGAGTCATCGATCTGAGAAATGAAGAGACGATATATGCCGGGAACCGTTTCATGGTCTATGCAATGTATCCTGACATGCAGATATCCGTTCATGTCGCATGGGGATTCAAGAAGCAGAATACGGCGGTGATGATCGGCAAGAGCATAATAAACAAAACTTCACAGGTGGACATAGGGGCGGTATGCCTGTCATACGGCGGGGGCGGTCATAAAAATGCCGGTACCTGCCAGCTTGACAATGATAAGATCGACAACGAGCTTCCGAATATCGTAGAAAAATTGCAGGGGTAAAAACGTGGAAGAGAACAACAGTTTATTCAGAAAAAAAAGTTTGGACAGCATAGCGGCTCCCGAGCAGATGAATGATTACATCAAAGTGATCGGGCCGAGCATCTGGATGATAATGGGCGCGATCATCATCTTCCTGATCGGGATCATCGTCTGGGGTGTTATGGGAAAAGTCCATACCGCGACCAAAACGATCGCTTTCGTAAAAGACGGACTCGCAATATGCTATGTCGATCAGGATACGGTTTATGACATCGATGCGACCGATGAGCTTCGGGTCGGAGGAGAACTGGCTGATATAATATCGGTTTCCACCGTTCCTATCCAGGCTAACGGAGTATATGATGCCGGAATCCTTGCGGAGATGGGACTTTCCGGATTGGAGATGCTGTATCCGGTAACGGCCAGATCTACTCTGCCGGACGGATCTTATGCGGCAGAGGTCATAGTGGAGCAGATACACCCGATGTCGTTCATCACCGGAGAGGATAATTAAGATGGCGGGACGTAAAGTAGCCAGAGTCCCGATAGTCATGCAGCTTGAGGCGCTTGAATGCGGAGCGGCCTGCCTTAGTATGATACTTGCTTATTATGGCAAATGGGTGTCGCTTGAGCAGGTAAGATCCGACTGCGGAGTTTCAAGAGACGGCTCAAAGGCGAAGAACATTCTTATAGCGGCAAGAAATTACGGGATGGAAGCCAGCGGCTATCGGTTTGAGGTGGATTATCTGAAGAATGAAGGAACCTTCCCGTGCATAATCCATTGGAACTTTAACCATTTTGTCGTTCTTGACGGGTTTAAGAGGGATTATGCGATAATCAACGATCCGGCCAGAGGCAAGGTGAAGATCCCGATGGATGAGTTTGATAAAGCTTTTACCGGGATCTGCCTGATCTTCGAGCCTACGGAGAAGTTTGAAAAAGGCGGAAAGAAGCGCAGTGTTCTTTCTTTTGTAAAAGAAAGGATGAAGGGAGCGAGCGCCGCGTTCATATTCGTGGCCGGAACGGCAGTCATAACATCTTTGATGGAAGTTATTTCTCCCGGCTTCTCGAGAGTATTTATCGATCGGCTTTTAGCGGGCAGAAATCCCGAATGGACCTATCCGTTCATCACGTTCCTTGCCGTATTCTCCGCGGTACAGATAATAGTCGCCGCGATACAGGAAATCTACTCATTAAAGATCAACGGAAAGCTTGCGATAATAGGAAATTCCACATATATGTGGAAGGTCCTTAAGATGCCGATGGAGTTCTTCAGCCAGAGAATGGCGGGAGACATACAGCAAAGGCAGAGTACAAATGCCATGATAGCGGCGACTCTTGTCAATCAGTTTGCCCCGCTTTTCCTTCAGGCGGTAATGATGATCTTTTATCTCGTGGTCATGATGGGATACAGTCCGAAGCTGACGATGATCGGTCTGTTTTCCATTGCACTCAATCTGGTCATATCAAGTATAATCTCAGCAAAAAGGGTTAACATCACCCGTGTGCAGATGAGAGATGAAGGAAAACTGGCAGGCGCCACGACCAACGGCATAGATCTCATAGAAACGCTGAAGGCTGCCGGAGCGGAAAACGGCTTTTTTGAAAAATGGTCCGGCTATCAGGCAAGTGTAAATATGCAGCAGATGGCATATCTGAAACTGGAGCAGTTTCTGGGAATGCTTCCCTCTCTGGTATCTCTTCTCACTTCCAGCACGATACTTCTTGCAGGTGTTTATCTGGCGATGAACGGCAGATTTACGATCGGTATGATCATGGCGTTCATGGGATATCTGGAAGGATTTACCGCGCCTGCCACCCAGCTTATAACTACAAGTCAGTCGATCCAGGAAATGAGGACACAGATGGAAAGGATCGAGGACGTCATGAATTACCCTGACGATCCGGCTTATACCGAGTCCGAGCTGGACGAAGAAGCTGATTATTCCAAGATCACGGGACAGGTAGAGATGAAGCATGTCTCCTTCGGATATTCCAGACTCGAACCGCCTTTGATCAAGGACTTTAACATGACGATAAAACCCGGCGGATGTGTTGCGTTTGTCGGAATGTCCGGATGCGGCAAATCCACTTTGTCCAAGCTGCTCTCGGGCCTCTATCAGCCTTGGGGCGGGGAGATCCTTTTTGACGGGAAAAGGAGAGAGGATATCGACAGAAGTATTTTTACCGGATCGCTTGCGGTAGTGGATCAGGATATCATCCTTTATGAGGATACCATAGCTAACAACATAAAGATGTGGGACAAATCCATAGAGGATTTTGAAATGATACTTGCAGCCCGGGATGCGCAGATCCATGACGATATAATCCAGAGAGAGGGCGGTTATGAGTATATCATCAGCGAGGGAGGAAAGGACTTCTCGGGAGGACAGCGTCAGAGGCTGGAGATAGCCAGAGTCCTCGCGCAGGATCCCACCGTGATAATACTCGATGAGGCAACGTCGGCTCTGGATGCAAAGACCGAGCATGAGGTTGTGAGCGCCATAAGGAACAGAGGCATAACCTGCATAGTGATAGCCCATCGTCTTTCCACTATAAGAGACAGTGACGAGATCATAGTGATGGAGCATGGCGAGGTCATGGAGCGCGGAACTCATGATGAGCTGTTTGCCAAGGGCGGTCTTTATACACAACTTGTAACAAATGAATGATCACGGCGGCGGAGGATATCCGGGGCTGAATAATTAATGATGGAGCGGAGCCGGCTACAAATATGAGCGGATGGTTTGACGAGCAGATAAAACAGAGAAAAGAGCGTGATAAGGCGCAGTTTGAGGGGGCATTTGCGCAGATGGCATCGGCCGTTATGGGCCGAAAGGTCCTGACGGCATATGTTGATGAGACAACCCTTACCAAGAGCGCTATCGAAGATATCCTTAAGTCTTTGCATCTGAAACCCGGGCGTGTGCCGGACAAGATCGAAGATCCCGAAGAGCAGCTTGAGTATATGCTCAGACCGCACGGCATAATGTACCGCCGGATATCTCTTTCGGAGGGGTGGTATGAGGATGCGTACGGTCCCATGCTCGCCAAAAGACTGGATGATGACAGTGCAGTGGCGCTGCTGCAGGATCCGACGGGGAAATATTATTTTTACGATACGCGTGCGCAAAAGAAACGGACCATAGACAAAAAAACGGCGAAACTGTTTGACAAGGATGCCCTTTGCTTCTACAGACCGTTTCCCCTTAAGTCGATGACTATGAAGGATCTGCTGTCTTATATCCTTAAGACGGTATCACAGTATGATCAGATCTGTCTCATACTGGCGGCGGCAGTAGTGACACTGGTCGGGACCTTCATGCCACGTTTCCAGAATCTGTTGCTTTCCTCGGTGCTTGAAAAGGGGAACACTACGGTGCTGATGGCTGCCGGCTTTTTCTTCATTGCTTTTTCTTTGTCATCGGCGATGTTCAGCATGGTAAAGACGATGTTTCTCAACAAGATCATGACAAAGACCCAGTTTTCGGTAGAGGCGGCAGTAATGATGAGGGTCCTGTCCATGCCGGCGGACTTCTTTCACAAGCACGGAACGGGTGAACTGGCACAGCGTGTACAATATATGAACACGTTGAGTGAGAGTATAATGGAGGTCGTTTATTCCACGGGACTTACGGCTTTGCTTTCACTTATATATATATTCCAGATACGAAGGTTTGCTCCGGCACTCATGCTTCCCGCGATAGTGATAATATTGGTGACGATAGCGGCTACAGTGATATTGTCATTCCTTTCCCTTAATATAGCAAAGGCAAGAATGGAGAAGGATGCGGGAGTCAGCAGCCTGTCTTATGCGATCATATCGGGTCTGCAAAAGATAAAGCTCGCGGGAGCCGAAAAGAGAGCATTCGCAAAGTGGGCAGGACTGTATTCGGAGTCGGCTGCGCTGCAGTATGATCTGCCCTGGTATCTGAAGATCTCGGGAACGATACCTACGGCGATAGGTCTTGCGGGAACGGTAGTTCTTTACTGGCTGTCTATAGGCAGCGGTATTTCCGCAGCAGACTATTTCGCATTTAACTCGGCATACGGAATGGTAATGGGCGCGTTTCAGGCCATGGCGGGGATCGCGCTTACGATCGCGCAGATAAAGGCCGTGCTTGACATGGCCCGTCCGATAATGGAGGCAGAGCCTGAGGTTGCGGAGGATAAAGAGGTTGTGGAAAACTTATCCGGAAGCATAGAGCTTGCGCATGTATCTTTCAGATACGATGAGGGCCTTCCGCTTGTAGTCAATGATATGAACCTGAAGATCAAATCAGGACAGTATGTGGCAATAGTCGGACGTACCGGATGCGGAAAGTCGACACTCATGCGATTGCTGCTCGGTTTTGAAAAGCCCGAAAAGGGAGCTATATATTATGACGGGAAAGACATAAAAAAGCTCGACATGAAATCCCTGAGGCGAAAGATCGGAGTGGTAATGCAGAACGGAAGGCTGATCGCGGGAAGCATTTTCGAAAATGTTTCCATAGCCTGTCCTAACCTTACCATGGATGAGGCCTGGGAAGCGTGTGAAAAGGCCGGTATCGCGGATGATATCCGGAGTATGCCGATGGGAATGCACACGATGGTCTCGGAGGGCAGCGGCGGAATATCCGGAGGACAGAGACAGCGGCTTATGATCGCAAGGGCTATAGCAGGCAAGCCGAGGCTTTTGATGTTTGATGAGGCGACGTCGGCGCTTGATAACAAGACACAGAAACAGGTTACGGAAGCATTGGATGCATTAAAATGTACCAGGATAGTGATCGCCCACCGTCTGTCAACCATAAGACAGTGTGACCGGATACTGTTGCTTGAAGGAGGAAAGGTCATCGAGGACGGGACTTATGAGGAGCTGATGGAGCTCAACGGAAAGTTTGCGGAACTGGTGGAAAGACAAAAAGTCTGACCCGTGCTGCCATTAGTGGCATATCATCGTATACATAAACATAACAAAACAATAAATGATTTCATAAATATTCAAGGAGGTAAAGATATGAGCGAGAATAATAAGATCAACGAAGACAGACTTGACGAGGTAAGTGGTGGAATAATCTTTGATGCATCGGGTATCGATGGCGCAGATAAAAATAATCCCTGGGAAGTACTTGATGATACAACCGGAGAGAGAGTCGCGGGTTACCCTTCAGAAAGCGCTGCAAGGCAGGCTGCAATGGACGGGATCCCTATGGCTGACGGAAGCAAGAGACGTTACAATCTGCTGAAAGTAAACTGGGATCAGGTATTGTCTCTCAGAAACAGAACCTGATAAGACAGCTTATCGATACAATCGCCCGGATCGCATGATCCGGGCGGTTTTTAGTTTGCGCCATTTCCCGATCCTGCGTGAAAAATCAAAATTCTTAGTATAGTCTATGGCTCTCGGGATGCAAATATGCTTTGTTCGGTCAGAGCCAACGCTCATCCGAGCTAAGTACCGCGCATTACTATGTTTCATACGAAAATGTCGATAAATCTCCATTTTCTACTCAACAAGTAATTGCGGGTACTGGATCTCGTCTGAGCTAAATGCGGCTCTCATATTCCCTCGCAAAGCATATTTCACCCTCGAGCCATAATTCATATTAAAAACTATGATTTTTCCCTATGTTGTTTCCGTAAAACGTAAACATAAAGTTTGACTGTATAAACCAATTAAGCTATACTTAATTGATTTAACAAAAACGTAACAATATTCAGGGACGGGAATATGGCGACCAGCGACAGACCGGATA
>JAILQK010000178.1 GCA_024699045.1 Lachnospiraceae bacterium
GAGCCTTCGACCGTAGCGGTAAGATCCAGCTGGAGGTTCTTGACCGTGGTCTCGCTCGAGGTGTTTTCTATTGAAAGATTCAGTGTGAACTGCTCTCCCGAAAATACATCCTTGGGAGACGTTGTAAATCCTGTTACTATAAGCCTCGGAGTCGAAAGCTTCTTGTCCCCGTCACCGTCTATGGTGCCGTTTTCGGGAAGACCCGTGACTTTTACAAAGACCGAGATCACCGTGGTATCTACCGCGCAGGTGGGATCGGTGTAGGTTATATCAAAATCAAGCTTATAATACCCCGTTTTTACATTTTCCCTCGTTTTGAAGGTCCATATGCAGTTATAGATACGGTCGGCATAGTTGGGCTGAGCATCCTCCCCGACCAGAGTGCTGATCTTCTGCGTATATCCGGTATTATTGATCTCAAAAGGGAAATCATCCGTTTTGGCTCCGAGCCTGGGAGTGATGATGATATCACGGAGATTGTATTTGAACATGTTTACGATCGGAAGTACGATCGTACAGTCCTGTCCGTAGGTCGCCTCCGGTGTGACCCATGTGTTACCGGGCATCAGGAAGGGATTGGTCGTCGTGGCCTGATTGTACCTCTCACCGGATTCCGCAGGAGTTCCCTCACTTCCGCCCTCATTATACGTCGATGACGGATTCGATGAAGCCGCTCCCGAATTACCCGTATAGGATATCGTGGTGGTCATCGTCGCAGTGGAATTCGAACTGTTTGAGTTTGAGGCGGCGATGGCTACCTCATTATCATTAAATACCGACAGTAAAAGCATCGTCATGATACAGACCGCTGCCATTACCGCTGTCTTTTTCTGTCGCTTTTTCAAAACCCTGTCCCTCCTGTCGGTTTCCCGACCTTTACCTTCTCCGGTCAATCCTCGAGCACTACCTCTCCGTCCACTATATGGATCCTTCTGTCGGCATAGCCCGCAAGATGTCTGTCATGAGTGACCATTACAAGTGTATTTCCTTCTTTATGTACCACATCCTGAAGTATGTGCAGAACCTCGATCGTTGTCTTCGTATCAAGGTTTCCGGTAGGCTCATCGGCAAATATGATCTCAGGCTTGACCACGAGCGCTCTCGCGATCCCGACTCTCTGCTGCTGACCTCCGCTCATCTGGGTGGGACGGTGCTTCATATACTTCTCAAGTCCCATCTGCTTCAGATACTTTATCGCTTCGTTTCTCCTGACCCTCTTGTCGATCCCCTTAAACGAAAGCGGAAGCGCAACATTTTCAATAGCGTCAAACTGAGGCAGAAGGTCATATGCCTGAAAGATGAACCCTACATGATCCCTGCGGAATTTGACCAGGTTACCTTCGCTCATCTTCTCTATGTGTCTGCCCGCTATGATGATCTCCCCTTTGGTGGGTTTATCAAGTCCCGCGAGCATGTTAAGAAGCGTGGACTTGCCGGACCCGGAAGTACCGACTATAGCCACAAATTCGCCCTTCTTCACCTCAAGGCTTACGCCGTTAAGCGCAAACACTCTCTCATCGCCGAGCTTAAAAACCTTATATATGTTTTTCCCGGTTATAACGTTTCCCTGCATATCAAACACCGCCGGCAATCTGCGACCGAAGTACCCGGATCACCCGCGGTGTATATATTACCCCACTGTCAGAACTATTTCAAGAAATAATGAAGTATTCCGTATCAATCCAGCGGATATTTGTCGGTAAGCGTCTTTATTATCCCGGCAGCCGGCGCTACGCCGTCCTCCCCCTTCAGTACCACAAGGGATATCGCCTCCGCAACCTTGTCCATATCCTCAGTATTGAACCCTCTGGTAGTTACTGAAGGAGTGCCGAGCCTGATCCCGCTGGTAACAAAAGGCTTCTGGGGATCATTCGGCACGGTGTTCTTGTTGGCCGTGATATGCGCGGTATCGAGCAGCGCCTCGACCGCCTTACCTGTAAGTCCCTGCGGCTCAAGGTTCAGGAGCATCAGATGATTATCCGTTCCGCCCGATACTATGCTGAGACCTCTCGACAAAAGTCCTTTGGCAAGCGCCTGGGCATTGTCCACGACGCCCTTCGCATACTCCTTAAAGGAGGGTTCGAGAGCCTCCTTGAAGCAGACGGCCTTTGCCGCGATCACATGCATCAGGGGTCCTCCCTGGATCCCCGGGAAGATGGCTTTGTTAAAGTTAAACTTGTCCGCGGCCTCCTGATTGCAGAGGATCAGTCCGCCTCTGGGTCCCCTTAAAGTCTTGTGGGTCGTGGTGGTGACCACATCCGCGATGCCTATAGGTGTAGGATGATAACCTGTGGCGACAAGACCCGCAATATGAGCCATATCCACCATAAGATATGCTCCGGCCTCATCGGCTATCTCTCTGAACTTCTTAAAGTCAATGGTGCGCGCATATGCGGAAGCGCCGGCTACGATAAGCTTCGGCTTGCATTCGAGGGCTATACGCCTTACCTCATCATAATCAATGACTCCCTCGCTGTTGACTCCGTAATGCACACAGTTAAAGTACTTCCCGGACATGTTGACAGGTGAGCCATGGGTAAGATGTCCGCCGTGATCCAGATTCATTCCCATGAAGGTATCCCCGGGTTCCATCATAGCGAAGAAAACCGCCATGTTCGCCTGAGCGCCGGAGTGAGGCTGGACATTGGCATAATCACAGTTGAAAAGCTTCTTTGCCCTGTCTCTTGCGATATCCTCTACCACATCGACACACTCACATCCTCCGTAGTATCTCTTTCCGGGGTAGCCCTCCGCGTATTTATTCGTCAGCACGCTTCCCATAGCCGCCATCACTGCTTTTGAGACCCAGTTCTCTGACGCGATAAGCTCTATGTGGTCATTCTGCCTCTTCTGCTCTGCCACTATGGCATCCGCGATCTCGGGATCTACCGCCCTTAATTCCTCCAATGAATACATCCTGCACCTCTTTCTTTATGTATTGTTTTTTCACCTTTGGGGACGATAGTCCCCGTACCGGCGTCATAACCTGATATCGGCTGCGATCTCTTTGCCGTTTACCGTTACCGAGATCAGGCGCCTGCCTTCTTCTGTCTTTTCTCCCGCAAAAATGAGGAGCGCCTTTTCGTCTTCGGTCTTATATTCTTCGCTTACCCTGCTTCCCGGGGCTGCCTTTCCAAGCATTTTCCCAAAATCCGCCAGACAGGGCGGGATGATGGTCCTTGCAACCTCTCCGGCCTTTGCTCCGTAGATCGCGGAAAGCTCATCCGTCACCTCTTCTATCCACATAGGCCCGCTCCGTGGATGATGTCAGTTGAATCCCACGAGCATCTGGGCTACCCGGTATCCGCCTACGGATATCCTGCGGCCTCCCTTTCCGGGAAGGTTCATGCTTTCTCCCAGCATGCTGTGGCGTATCACAAAATAGGTCGGAAGGTCTTTTGACCTGAGAAACTCCCAAAGCTGTTTCTTCTTTTCCAGCGCTTCGGGATCGCCCGCCTTTATTAGGAATATAGACGAGATCACCATCATTATCTCAAGATAGTTCCTCATATATCTCCGCAGCTTCGCATTCTCGATCTTCGTATCCTTGAAATACTCTATCATAAGCTTGGTGACCGTGATCTGCTGATCGATCCTCGATATCATGACATTCTCGTTTACGGACTGATCCTCTCTTCCTATATAGTATCTGTAGAGATTTACGGGAAGATAATAAATGGTCTTCACATACGGGAGCGGTTCAAAGACATAGATATTGTCCACGTAGAAAGTATGCTTCGGCAACTCGATCCCGCATTTCCTTAAAAGCTTGGTCCGGTATATGACAGAATGCATCAGGATATAGCGGCCCTTTCTGAAGCGCTTTGTATCGTCCCAGCTTATAAGCCTCTCTACGGGCACCGACATCTCATAATGCATGACCTTTTTACGCTTCGCCCCTTCTTTATCATAGATGAAATTGCAAAGCATCATATCAAGCACTTCATCGCCGCCGACGAGCTCCCTGAGTCTGTCCAGCACCTGAATGTATGCGGACTGGTCGAGCCTGTCATCGGAATCCACTACCTTGAAATACATACCGGTGGCATTTCTTATCCCGGTGTTTACTGCTTCTCCGTGCCCTCCGTTTTCCTGATGTATGGCTCTTACTATACCGGGATACTTCTCCTGATATTTATCCGCAAGGTCTCCGGTAAGGTCGGTAGATCCGTCATCGATTATCAGTATCTCCACCTCGTCCCCTCCGGGGAGAAGGGATTCTATGCACTTTCCCATATAATCCTGGGAATTGTAGCACGGCACCGCAAATGTCAGTAATTTCACTCTCTTAACCTCTTTCCGTCGTATTGGATCTGTAGTGTCAGATACTGTCTTATCCGGTCGATGCATTCATCTCTGGATGCCCCTCCGGTACTGACGGAAAGGGACGCCGCCATCATATTGACCACATGATCGTCTACCCTGCCCTTGATCTCGTCAAGGATCCTGAGCTTATCCTCATATTCGTCAGCATCGAGAAATCTCATCAGATCTTCATTTACTATATCCATATCACCCTCGCTTGTTGTCGGAACGGTCTTTTGCCGCCGCCTTTATTATTATCATCTCTACGGAGATGTGCTCCTCCATGATTCCCTGTCTCTGTTCCCTTGCCGCCTTAACGCACATATCGATCACATTCAGAAGCGCGCTGTAGGTAAATGCCCTTGACTGGCCTATGTATTTCCTGACCGCAAATTCTGGTATTCCGGAAGCCCTCGAAATGGCTCCGTAGTCTGGCCTTCCTGACCTCTCTGTCATCTCTTTGACGACGAGAAGCTGCATGAAATGCCTTTGCATGTTTGTAAGGATCACCAACGTCGGTTCCTTATTCGCGATCATATCATAATACATTCCAACCGCTTCTTCGGGTCTCTTATATGCAACGGCATCGATCATCTGGAACATCGAAAACTGGGTACTGCGGCTCACAAGCCCCAATACATCCTCACTGCTGACCGAATCACTGTCACCAGCATATGATGCCAGCTTCTTTATCTCCGTGTCAAGGGTCGTCATATCGCTTCCCGCCCGCTCGATCAAAAGATCCACGGTCTGCCGGCTTATCTGTTTGCCGAATCTCTTAAAATACGATGCCACCCAGTATGCAAGCTTATCATTATCAAATGTCCCGACATCGATCACAAAACCCGCCTTCGACGCCGCCTTATATGCGCTGTTGCGCTTATCTATGGCGGCCTCGTCGAATATCAGGACCGTATCGGAAGACGGCTCATTTATATACTCGGACAAACTCTCCGAAGATTTTTTGAAAACCTCCGAGTCTACCACCGCGATCACTCTTTTTTCTGCCATAAAGGGCAGGGTCATGGCAAGGGAGACAACCTCATCCGGGTTCGTTTCCTTTCCCGAAAACAGAGCATAATTCATGCTGTCCCCGGGAGAAACGAGCGCCTTGACCAGATTTCTCCTCTGATTCTTCCTCAGATATTCCTCACTCCCTGTCAGGACATATACAGGCGCAAAAGCTTTTTTCTTTATATCATCGGATACCGACCTCATACGCTTTTATTCTCCGCCTTCTACTCTCCGCCTTCTACTCTCCGCCTTCTATTCTCCGCCTTCTGCTCTCCGTCTTCTGTTCTCAGTCTTCCACGCCCGATCTTCTGTTCCCAGTCTCCTACTCTCCGCCCTCTATGTCCCCGGTCTCGGTCTCACCTCCGGGAAGCGCCAGAGTGCTGTTGTACAGGGCAGGATCAAAGCAGTTGGTATATATGCGCGCATGATCGTAGATCGCTTTCCATCCTCCGTGGGCATAACCGGTACAGCAGATATACCCCTTCCCCTCATTATCCCTGGCATAGCTCACGGCACAGTTCAGGGATTCCTTCACAAAACCCGTCTTGGCCGCTACGACGACCCCGGTCTCCTGTTTGTCTTCGATCCTCCTTAGGAACCAGTTTGAAACCTGTATCCCCTGCGGATGATCTGAGGTGGATGTTGTGGTATAGCTGTGCGCGGACATCACTTTAAGGCAGAGGGGATCGTTCAATGCCGCATTCAGTATCACCGCCATGTCGGCCGCCGTGCTGTAGTGATCGTCACTGTAGAGCCCGATACAGTTGGTAAAATGGGTTGAATCGGAGATCCCGAGCTCCTCGAGCTTCTCATTCATCATCACCACGAAGCTCTCCTGATCCCCTGCGGTGTATTCCGCAAGTCCCATTGCCGCATCCGCCCCTGAAGGCAGTATCGTGCCGTAAAAGAGATCCTCCACCCTGATCCTCTCGCCGACCGAGAAACCGACATTTGAGCATCCGTTTTCATAGGAATAACCTTCTATCGCCTGAGTCATGGTAAAGATGTCATCCAGATGCTCCTCACCCTCAAGATGATCCGAAGCGACCAGCACCGTGAGCACCTTTGTCATCGATGCCGGATACATTCTTGTATGAGGCTCTCTGGCGGCAAGGACTCTGTTTTCCGACAAAGAAACGAGGATAGCATAGCCCGAATCCACATCGGATATGATGGGGGCCGTATTTTCGTCACTTTCCGTATTAAGCTCCAGAGGCCCCGTGCCTGTGGTCTCCGCTGCGGCCCGGATCGCTTCAAGCTCGGCCATTTCCTCTTCGCTAAGCTCCGTCATGACAGGGTTGGACGACCGGTATTCCTCGGGGTTTGCCGCTATCTCCTCGGATGCCGCCTCTGTCCCCTCATACAAAAGCTCTCTCGCATCTCCGCCCATGGACTTTATATCGTCGGGGCCTATATCGGCCACCACGTTGGACGTGTCCTGCGACGAAAAATGCTTGTATCTGATCGCAAAAAGAATGACAAAAAGAACGATCACGGATACCACAACTATGGCAGCGCTGCTGCCTGCCATGATCAGATATCTGCGAACTTTCTTATCTCTTTCCTTCTGCCGTTGTGCACGTTCGGCACGAAGCTCGGCTCTCTGCCGCCGTCTTGCCTCGTACTCTTCCGTCTCTCTGTCTATAAAATAATCAGCCATAACTAAAGTCAGACCTCTTCCGCGGTCTTCCCCCCGGACACAGAGGCCTGAATGCTCATCCTCTGCCCTTATCCTTCAGTTTCTTTTCGATCTCTTCGATGACCGTCTTAAGGGCCTTTATCCGGGCATAGTGTTTGTCATTCGATTCAAGTATGTGCCATGGAGCGTACTCCGTGCTTGTCTTTTGGATCATCTCGTTGACAGCTCCCTCATAGAGTCCCCATTTTTCCCGGTTGCGCCAGTCCTCATCGGTGATCTTCCACTGCTTCTCGGGAGTGTTCTGTCTGTATGTAAAGCGCGCCAGCTGTGTCTCCTTATCGATATGCACCCAGAATTTCACTATTACGGCGCCCCATTCATCAAGCTCCTTCTCAAATTCGTTTATCTCATTATAGGCCCGCTGCCAGTCGTTCTCGGAGCAAAAGCCTTCAAGCCTCTCGACCATGACACGGCCATACCAGGTCCGGTCAAAGATCGCTATATGTCCGTCCTTGGGAAGGCGGGTCCAGAATCTCCACAGGTAATGCCTGTTCTTTTCATGAGGCTCGGGCGAAGCGATGGGATGCACCTCAAAGCCTCTGGGATCCAGGGCCGCCGTCAGTCTTTTGATATTGCCGCCCTTGCCTGCCGCATCCCAGCCCTCATATGCGACTATGACAGGGATCTTCGCATGATAGATCTTATTATGCAGATCCGCAAGCTTCCCCTGAAGCTCCTTGAGCTCTATATCGTACTTTTCGTCCGATATGGTCTTATCCAGCGCTATATCCGCAAGCTTCGGCATCTGCCTGATCGGGAAAGTGTTCTGGAGCACGGGCACCGCGCGTCCCGTATTCTGAAGGGCTATGCTTATGCTCTTTACCAAAAGCTCCGTTACCTGAAGCTCCGCCCACTTTCGATTGCGGGAATCTATAAAATACCAGGGCGCGATAAACTGATTGGTAGCCTCGAGGTATTCATCAAACACATCCACGCACTCGTCATAATGCTTATTCTGCCAGCGATCCCATTTCTCCACTCTCCACGAAGTGCTCTTGCTGCTCTCCAGTTCGGAAAGCCTTTTTTTCTGCTCCTTTTTGGAGATATGGAAAAAGAACTTCACCACCAGATAACCGTTGTCGGAAAGCTGACGTTCAAAACGTTTTATTGAGGTTATGTGCCTGTGGTACCCCTCATCATCGGTATCACCCGTAAGCCGGCTCCTCGTCACCTCATCCATCCAGCTCCCGTCAAAAAACGAAAATTTACCCGCTTCGGGGATCCTCACAAAATACCTGTAGAGAAAAGGTTTTCTGAGCTCGTCCTCGGAAGGCTTTGACAGCGTCTCGGTCTTGTAGAACCTGGGATCGAGATTCTTTATCACCTTTCCCATGACGCTTCCTTTTCCGGCGCCGCCCCAGCCGTCAAATATTATAAGGACCGGCAGCTTCTTATCCTTGATCGACATCTGCATCCCGGCCAGTTCCGCGCGAGCCTCCTGAAGTCTTGACGCTATCTCTTCATCTTCCGGTTTCTTTCCTTTTACCCAGTCCTTCAGCATTTTTCATTCCCCCCCTGTTTCTTTCCGGTGTCCTGAAACTCTATGCAGAGCATAGTCAGGTCGTCGCTCTGATTAACTTCCCCGCAGAACGCCTTGACGGAATCTGCCACAGCCTTCACTGTGCCGACCGGATCGGTCATCTTTTCCGAATTGAGCGTTTCCTCAAGCCTTTCAAGTCCGTACTGTACCTCATCCTTATCTATAGCTTCGGGTATGCCGTCGGTATACAAAAACAGCTTGTCCCCGGGCAGCATATCAATAGTTCTCTTCCGGTATACACGGTCCTGCAGCATTCCGAGAACAAAATCATGATCCTCCTTCTGAAGCTTGTAACTGTCCTCAGAGCTTCTGTATATAGCAGGATACTCATGACCCGCATTGACATATTCCAGCCGGCCCGTACTTATATCATAGACTCCGAGCCAGACCGTTACGAAAAGCTCCCTGGGATTGTCTTCACACAGCCTTTCGTTGACCCTCTGCGCCACCGTCTCGGGCGATTCCCCCGTCATCAGATGCTCCTTTATCAAAGCCTCAGTCATGGACATGAAAAACGCCGCATCCATTCCCTTTCCGGAGACATCCGCTATCGCAAGTCCTACCCGGTTTTCGTCTATTGCAAAGAAATCGTAGAAATCTCCTCCGACCTCCCGCATCGGCTTCACCATCCCATAGATATCCAGGGGCTTATCCTCTGAAAAAGATTCAAAATTCTTGGGAATGTTATCCGACTGTATCTCTCCGGCGATCTGAAGCTCACGCTCAACCCTTTCTTTTTCAATGTTGATCTTGGCGATCTCCGCGAGATACTCTTCGTTTCTCTTTGTTATATTGTCGAAAGACAGGGCAAGCTGATACAGTTCATCATCCCATCTGAGCTTGTCATAATCAATATGCAGGGCCCCGTACTCGTATTTATCTACCCCCTCCTTGAGCGCGGCAAGAGGCATGGTTATGTTTTTCTTAATAAGGAAGTTGTTCCTTGTCATTATGATCATGATCGTGATCACAAACAGTATCGTGATGTTCAGTGTTACCTTTATCGCATCGACCAGAGTATCGGAGATGTCACATTCCGCGATTATGACATATTCTTCATCATCCCCCACCAGAAATGAGCTGACTATCTGCAGATTATCCCGGTAAGAAAGCTCCAAGTATGTTTCCATATCGATATCATCCTTATCGTCATCCATCCACATGGTAATACCGGCATCCTTCCTCAGATCATTGATATCCACGACCAATGAATCCACGCCCTCATACTTCTTTTCGGCCTCTCCGCACACCAGGACCATAGCGTACCGGTCTCCGGCCTGCTTTTTCATTAGATATATGTCTACTATTTCCGGATGCTGCATAACCGTATAGTCGTATAATTGTCCTATCTCCCGGCAAAAGTTGTCATAGCTAAAAGAATCATCATTGTCCAGATCGTCCAGCTCAAGCGACGTTTCCTTTGCAAGAACCTGGACATAATCCATGAGGTTGATCACGGTTTTGCTCCATATAACCGCATTGGTGGAAATAAGGACAATGATCGCCAGAAAAAACGTATTTATGATCAGCTTGGTCAAAAGAGTGCTGGCAAGAAAGCTCCCGAGTTTTCTTGGTTTTCTGGGAGTATCGCGGTCATATTCTTTTTTACCCAGCCCAAAGAACGCCATCATTCCTCCCTGCCGGAAAGATCATGATCAAGATCTATCCTGCGGCCCGATGTCGCGAAACGCTCTGCGGTATCAAGATCGTGAGTTGCCATTACCACCGTTGTTCCCTGTCTGTGGGCAAGTTCAAGCAGCTTAAATATCTCCGCGGACGAAGCGGGATCCAGATTTCCCGTGGGCTCATCCGCAAGCAGCACCGATGGCGCATTTATAAGAGCCCTTGCCATACAGACCTTCTGTTTTTCGCCCCCCGAGAGTTCTCTTGGGTATCTCTTGTACAACCGGTCTATCCCCATTACCTTAAGTATACTCGTTATACGTTGTTCCGCATCTTTCCTGGAACCGCCGGTAAGAGACAGGACGAGCTCCAGATTACCGTATACGCTGTAATCGTCAAACAGTCTGAAATCCTGAAAGACCACCCCGATCCCCCGTCTGTACGAAGGGATATCGCCTCTTGATATTCCGGACAGATCCCGCCCGTCGACCGTTATGCTCCCCGAATCCGGCTCGGTTTCCTTAAGCAGCATTTTGATGAGCGTGCTTTTACCGCTGCCGCTCTTTCCCGTAACAAGAACAAATTCCCCTCTTTTTATAAATTCGGAAAAGCCGTCAAATACCGGTCCGTATGCCATATCATATGTCTTGGTCACATTTTTGAATTCTATCATGTGATGATCGATTCTTTCCGTTTCTGAATTTTAAATATGATTATGACAATTATACAGACTGGATTAAAATAAGGCAATGCTACGCCAAAGCCTTCACAGATGCTTTTCATAGAAGCTTTATCGCATCTATGAGGCTTCCCTCTCTATGGATATGCTGATTCCCGCCAAGCAGCCTGACAAAAGATTCATGGATCTTACTCTTTTCAAAGATCATCCTTATCGGCACATCGTCGGCATCCTCAAATTCGGCGCGAATGCTTTTTACCGCCGCATTCATGTGATACAAAAGCTCGGTTGGGATACCCAGGACGGAATTAAGCCAGACCACGGAAATGTTCCTGCCTATCCGTCTTATCAAAAGACAGCTCGAATATTCCCCCTTCACAAACCGTACCGTGCTAAGCTGTGGATCGTATCCCACATTACCGATATGAGAACTGACCGCCTTAAGCTCAGCGCTCGAAAGTGAAGACATCAGACGTACCTTGTCGGGATTTCGGCTCCCGATGAATCTTTTGTAAAGCGGAGATCTCGTAAACTCACCGAGAGTGATATAATACTGCTCCCCGTACGGAAAAAGCTCAAAGCCCATAGCTTTGTAAAAGCCGACCGCATCTTCCCCCTCCAGGAATTCCGCATTCAGGGTGATATACCCGGTATCGGATGCAAGCTCTTCGAGTGCCCCGATAAGCGCCGTCCCGGCCCCCTGCCTTCTATGTCCCCTGTATACATAGAGCGAGGCCATATCTATGCTCTTTCCTATCGTCCGGGCGGCGAGCGCACCACAGGGCACATCCTGATCATCTATGACTCCCAGCCGTATGATCCCCGGTGATGCTTTTCTCATCGCCTTGATAAAAAGCGGTTGAAACATCTTTTCATTTTCTTTTGTGATCCTGGTGATCTGCATCATACTTCCTTTCAGCGGGCTGCCGTTCAGCTGTCCATCATCTTTGCAACCATGGCCTCTACTGAAGGCTTGCCGACATCGCCCTGTACTTTAGGCTCCACTATCTTCATTCCCAGTGACTCCATGGCATCCTTGTACATTTTCTTCTCTTGGGGATTGGCGGTATTCTTCACGAATACATTCTCGTACAGCATGGTCGCATATTGCGTACATACATGCTTATAGCATTCATCATATGAACAGAATCCCACCATTGAAAGCGCTTCCTCCCTGACGAGCTCCCTGAGCTTTCCTTTATCCATATTTCTGAGACGGTCCTTTTGGGGATGCTCATCAAGGACTTTTTCCATGAGCGCATCCGTCCTCAAAAACTCATCCACGGCAGCCTTGCGGTTGTTCTTTTTCCGACTCCTGTTCAGCAGTTTTCCGAATGTGAGATCGATCCCCAAAGCTGCGAGCCCGACCACGGCGCCGATCGGAGCCAGAAAACCACTCATCATAAGAACTCCGGCACCGACCGCAAGTAAACCTGTAGCAACGCCTACTCCGGCTGTGCCCGCCTGTCTGGTCGTCTCATTGCTTTGATGGTCGAGAAACCGTTTGAGGATCTTTTCATCCGCGGTAAGATTCTTCTCGTCTTTTGTTGCAAGGGTCTCGCGGGATCTGGATATATCTGATTTGGAACTTAACGCCCTGCCGAGTTGAACTCCGGAGGCCACTGTCTTTACAACTCCCGCACAAATGGCAAACGCCCCGCCTGCCACAAGGACCTTATCACTGGCCGAAGCACAGTTCCATACGGCTTCCGATGCATTTCCGAGCCATTGAACGCTTTGCGACGCCGATGAGGACGAGCTTGAGAACACACTCATGAACCCTCCAACAGTTGTAAGCACTCCGGATATCGAATTGGAAAAATCTCCGCTCACAGACAGCCCCTGTGCGGTCCTGTCCGCCACGGTCAGCCCATGCGTCGTAGCGATATTTGCCGACGTCAGTGCGGCGCCTATAAACCCTAAGACCGCAGTAAGGCCGTACACTCCATTGCTTATCGATCCAAAGACCTGAGTATTCCTGAAGAAATCGGTATAGCCGCCGGTTCCCCCCATTACGTTCTGGAGACCTCCCAGCGCATCACCCAACACATACTCATTTACTGCGCTCATACCCGAATCCGCGGTAGCAAGCACGTTCGATTTCTCATCTGCGGATACTTCATCGCGATCCGCCCTCAGATTCTGTGGCGAATCATATGAAGGCCTGGGATCCGCTCCGTCGCCCAGCTGCTGATTGAGCGCATTCAATCGTCCCGCAAGCGCCCCTATCTGTTTATACTCATCAAGCATCCGTTTCCTGAGCACCGGATCCTCTGCCATATCCGGAGGCATATCTTCATGGAGTCCTGCATTCCGGTACAGCATTTTGAGCATGATCCCTCTCTGGGCCATGGCCTGTATCACGGTTATCCTTTGATCCTGCGGACTCCTGTGGGGCTGCACTGCCTGATCGGTATCCTGTTTTATGATCTCGTCGCTTTGTTTTATCGCATCGGCGATGATCCCGTATTTTTTGATCTCCCCGTTTATCGCGATGGAAGCCCTCAGCGCGCCCGAGATGTTTTCCCATTTTCCGGCATTTTCTTTGAATCTCTCAAGATTCGGCTGATAATTGTTGAGAGCCGAATAAAAATCAATGCCCATGGCGCTGTCCTGCTTGTTGTTCTCCACAAGATAATAGATAAGGAGCTGCTGCTCCGGTCTTGTTCTCAACAGGTTGAACGCAAAGGAATCATGCTTCTTCCTCTCGGTAAAGGCATGTCTTATTATCCATGCCCCGATAAGCCTGACTCCCTCAAGCTGTTCATCGGAAAGCTTTATCCCGGTAGAAACATTGCCGTCATCTCTTTCCAGTAAAGCCTCGTCATCCGGCTTATGCGCCCCGCTCATTATCCTGTAAAGATCGTCTTTTGCTACATCCCGGATCGCTTCTTTGGGTTCTTCCCGGTTTAATGCAAGGTATGCGGCACGGATCCTGGTCTGGTCTCCGGACTGGATCTCAGCCTGGAGTGTCGCTTCGAGCGCAGCTCTCGCTGTTGCCCTGGCCGTGGCATTATTCAGAGCTTCGGTTGCGGCCCGGATCGCCTCCTGATCTCCGGCCTGGGTCGCGGCCTGAAGTTCGGCCTGAAGCCTGGTCTGCTCCTCAGCCCTGGCTGAGGACAGCGCACTGTTTCTTTGGGTAACGTATTTATCATAGTCCCTGAGGAATTCTCCCATATCCCCTTTGGGATTGGAAATGCTTGAGCGGAAACAGATGATATCGGCTTCAAAGGTTCTGAAGAGCATATTCCTGTAAGCTGCTGCGGTATCAGGAGTCGTAAGTCTGTTTCCCTTTCCCAGATAGCTCTTCATCTCCTGATAGGCCTTCATCATCTTTTTCATCTCTTCTTCAGGATCTCTTTCTTCCTGCGCGGGTTGTTCCCCTTTCAGATCAGAATAATACTCATCGATCCTTGCCGAAGCGCTCTTACCGTCCGTAAGCCCTATCTCCCTTAGCCTTATAAGGTTCTGATAATAATCTATCAGCTGCTCATTCCGCCGGGGTTCAAGATACAGCTTTTGCAGCCTGATCCTGAGCTCCTTGTATGAAAGCGCATGCATCTCCTTGTGAGGCAGCATGACATAGTACCGGTTTAACATCAGCCTTTCAAAAACATCATAATAAGCCCTTATGTCATAAAGAGCTTTGAGCTTGGCCTCTGACTTGACGAGCGCATCCTTCTCGGCATCGGTAAGGTTCGGATTCCCCTTCCTCTGCGTGATAGCCGCTTCATAATCAGGAAGATAAGCCAGTGTCTTCCTGATCGCCTCATAGTTCTTCTCGAGCTTTTCATATGAAGTCTTTCCGGATTTATCGAACATGAGCTTTTCGATACCAAGGGCTTCCATCATACCGTATGCATCTACACTCGGATCCTTTTGAAAGGCCGCCATAGCGTTTCTTTTTGCTTCCACGTTCCTTTGCAGGGTCCTTTTTTCCGCTGCCCGGGTGACCCTTCGGGGATGCTTTTTGGAATTTGCCGATAATTTCAGCCCGACCTCGTCATGAGCCTTCAGCACCTCCTGTTCACTGGGATTCCCCTGCGGTATCACCGCCGGAAGGCCGTTGAGTTTCTTCATTATCGGAGAAGCGACCGTTGTCTGAGGGGCCATTTCCGTCATCGTCGAAAACGCAGAGGAGATCGTATCCATGCTCTCAGCCACGGCTTGTACGGGAGATGCGTTTATATTTACCCGACGCAGGGTTTTGTCTTTTTGTTCTGTTTTTCCCATATCAGGTCTCCTCCGTCAGTTGCCCTGCTTAAAAGGATAGATCAGGTCTTCAACTGTGATATCCCCTTTTATCAAAAGCTTCAGCTGACCCTCAAAGGTTTCCGCCGTCGTTATCGCGGTATCCACCGCTATGCTCGCGTCCTCATACTGTTTTTCGATGTCCTCTTCTCCGACGATCGGGACCGTAAAGCGATACACCAGGATCTTGTCATCATCTCCCAGGGCAAAGCACCCGCAGGGAAGATAATAATTAAGTCTCGCTATGCCGGCCAGCACATCGGTCACCGCCTGAGACGGCAGCTGTGTCGTAAGGGTTATCACCGACGAGAAAAACAGGACCTCGGTATCTTCAAAAGGAAGGAAAAAAAACTCCCCGAGGACACTCACAAGATCAGCGCCGAATCCCGGGATCTCGACCCTTAAAAGATCCACGGGAACATTGAGCTCTTCCCTGTTGAATATGGACATCTCCCCCATTTCCCAGTTTTCTCTGAGATCGGTCTCCAGCATCTGCAAAATCTCAAGCTTTCTTTTTTCCAATTTCTTTCTCCTTTCATAAAGGCCGCCCTGCCTGTGATCGCTTCATAAAGGCTTAGGCATTTTTATTTCAGTCGTTCCATGAACTCCGGACGGGACAGGTCTGCGGCATCATAATGCACCTCAACGCCCCGGGCCGAATTAACCCTGTAAAACTCCGACATTACCCGGTTTATGATCTGACGGATCACCTCTTCATCAAGTCCGGAAAGCAGCACGGCATATTGCACATTACTGTATCTTGACATCATATCCGAGCTTCTGATGGAGTGACGGATCGCATTCTCAAGTGTGATCATAGGCTCTTCCCGGTTCTTCGACTCAAAGGTATCCTCTCCGGTCCATCTGAGCGTGACGAGTATAAGATACATCGTTTCGTCCGATTCCCTGAGCCTGTAAGCCACACCTTTCCTGAATTCGTCAAAGTCCTCGACAAGCTTATATCCCTTGCACTCTCTGCTTTCGCTCTCCGCTATGACAGTCATCAGGTTTTCCATATCTACCGAGTTGGCTATCGCGACATCATCCTCCTCCGCAAGCTCCATCCGATGATAGAAATATCTGCCCTCTCCGTATTGTCTTGCAACAAACAGCGCCTTGCAGGCGTTTTCATACAGGACCGGAAATCTGTCCTTTTCGGTGGCTACCGGGGTCATTCCTATCGATACGGAAAGCATGTGATACTGCGGATCTATCGAAGTGACCTCGGCTATATTGCCTATGAACTGCTCCGCGATGAACTCGGAATCCTCCTCCGTGTCTATATCCGTGATGTACGCCACGAATTCATCGGGGCCGTACCGGATGATAAAATTCTCGTCGCAGAGCGCCTTTATATGCTCACATAAAAGCTGCAGATACTTGTCTCCGACCGCAAAGCCTTCCATCTCGTTGACCTTGCGGAAATGATCGAGATTGAATACCGCAAGGGTCCCCCGGCCGTTTCTCTGGATCTCCCTCTGTACCTGCCGTATCCCTATGTCCTTGGTCAGAGTGCCGGTAAGCTCATCATAATGCAGCTCCTCCAATGCCACCTCTTCCGCCTTGTCTATGACTCTGGTAAGTATCCGCGTCGTCTGCTGGATCTCGATCGGATCCTCATCGATGTTCAAAACAGGAAGCCGGTCTTCTCCGGCAAGCTTTATGAGCACATCACAAACGGCCGGGTCAAACTGAGTCCCTCTTCCCTTTCTGAGCTCTTCCATGACTCTTTCCCGGCTCAGATGCCTCCTGTAGATCCGGTTTGAGGTCATGGCATCATATGCATCCGCAACACCGATTATCCTCGCCGTTTCGGGGATCTCATCCCCTTTAAGCCCCTCGGGATATCCTTTGCCGTCATACCTTTCATGATGATACCTTGCGCCGACATCAAGTCCTTTGATGATAGTGATATCCCTAAGGATCTCTCCGCCCGTAACGGTATGATCCTTCATGATCTGAAATTCGGCCTTTGTTAGTTTCCCGGGTTTGTTCAGTACGCTGTCCGGAACCCCTATCTTACCGATATCATGAAGCAGGCCCGTGAACCTTATATCTCTCAGATCGTCCCCCTCATACCCCATTTCTTCGGCAATGGCTGCGGCGTATTCCGACACACGTCTGCTGTGACCCCGGGTATATTCATCCTTTGCATCGATCGTATTGGCGATGGTCATTATGGTCTGCATCGTCATCTTTCGCATCTGCTCGTTATTGTCCCGAAGCTTTTCAGCCTGAAGGCTGAGCTCGCCGTTCAGCGCCTCCAGCTCCTCCGCCTGTGAGTGAAGCTCCTCCTTCTGCTCGCTGAGCTCATTGACATACTCCAGATTGTTCCGGTAGATGCTGTCGTAAATGACAGCCGCAAAGAAAAGCGCCGTGAAGCAAAGGACGATCACAAAGACCTGAATGCGGACATCCCTGTCAAAAAGATCCGTTATCACCCCGGAATGATAATGGACAAGTATCGCCGTCAGATTGAGCAGCACGGTCACGCCCCCGCAGATCGCGATAAGCCTGGGGTTGTGATAGAGCACGAGGAGCGACAGCATGGGAAGGATATATGTCCAGACCATTGGCGTCAGCCCGGTAAAGAGCACGAACGCGTACATGATCGAAAAGCCTGCGATTATATGATACTGGAGCCTCGTACTCTCGGGATCCCTGAAGAATATAAAAACATTGATGATCTGAGGGATTATTGTGATAAGGCAGAATACCAGAACGTATCCGGCCGACCTGACCCCTCTTAAGGCCTCCATTCCGTACATCGTGCAAAGAATGAACACAAAAACCGACCAGCCTATAAGGAGGGCCCTGTTTATTCTGTTTATCTGCATATTCATACGGGATGTCTCCTCCTTGAATATCATTAATGGGGTACTATCTATCATATTATCTCCCCCCAAAAAACACAAGAAAAAAACCTCAGATATTGGGATGAAGATCCATCTTATGATACAATCATAAAGCAGCAGCGAACAGTTTTTTCCGGCAAAGGATCCGACGGTATGTTTTTGGATCCGGGACCGCATGGGGGTTAAAAAAATGGAAAGATTCGATCTGAACAGGGGAATAAATCTCGGAGGCTGGATGTCACAATGCGATTACAGCAAAGAAAGGCTTGACGGGTTCATTAAAGCATCCGATATAGAGCGCATAGCTTCCTGGGGAATGGATCATATACGTCTTCCTCTTGATTACAACGTGATACAAAACGAAGACGGGAGCATGAAAGAAGACGGGCTTTGCCGTGTGGACTCCGCGGTAGGCCTCGCAAAAAAGAACGGACTTCGCATTGTCCTCGATCTTCACAAGACCCGGGGCTATTCCTTTGATAAGGGCGAAAACGAAGCCGGATTTTTTTCCGATGAGGCGCTGCAGGGATCGTTTTACGGGATATGGCGCACGCTTGCCGGAAGATACGGCTCCGACCCGGACAATATAGTCTTTGAACTCCTGAATGAGGTCAATGAGGAATCCGATATAGATGCCTGGAACAGGATATCAAATGAGTGTATAAGACAGATCCGTAAAGATGCGCCCGAAACCTTCATCCTGGTCGGAAGTTACCATGGAAACTCGGTAAAAGCGGTCAAAGATCTCTCATCACCCTTTGACGATCATGTGATCTACAACTTCCATTGTTATGAACCCATTCGGTTCACGCATCAGGGCGCCTATTGGATAGACGACGAGTTTCCTTCACTCAGGATGCCCTTTGCCGAAAGCGGAGTGAACGAAGATTTCTTTGCCAGAATGTTCGAGCCTGCGATCGAAAAAGCCTCCCGCGAAGGAACCTGCCTCTACTGCGGGGAATACGGAGTGATCGATGTCGTAAGTCCCGAAGATACACTTGCCTGGTATAAAGCCATACATAAGGCATTCCGAAAATACGGGATAGGCCGCGCGGCCTGGAGCTATAAAGAAATGGACTTCGGTCTTTCAGATCCGCGGATGGACGGCATCAGGGACGAGCTTCTCGAGGTCCTGCGTGAATAAGCTCACGCAAGTCCCACTTCTGCCGCATACGGTTCGAAATCCGACTTGGTAAAGACCTTTCCTACCTTGACGAATTCATATTTGACTGCCAGCAGGTAATGCTTCATATGAACCTGTCCGCCGGCCTCCGGATCCGCAGCCGCAAGGAAAGCCGCATTGAGGATGCAGTTCTTGATATTACCTCCGACAAATTCAAATTTATCCGCAAGGAATCTGATATCTACGTCATCCGCCAGAGGAGTGTTCTTCGGGATAGTGGTCCTCCAGAGCATCTCCCTTGTATCGGGATCCGGGAACTGAAACTCTACTATATATTTCATCCGTCTGAAGAATGCGGGATCGATATTGTGCTTATAGTTCGTCGCAAGGACCGATACCCCGTCGTAAGCCTCGACCTCCTGCAGCAAAAGCGCTGTTTTGTTGTTGTTGGAAGCCTGATTGGAGCCGCCGTCATCGGATCGTTTCGCAAACAAAGTATCGCACTCATCGAAAAACAGGACGACATTACATTTTTTAGCTTCCCTGAATATCATGGAGATCGATTTCTCGGTCTCACCGACATATTTATCTATGACCTTGGACAGATCCACGCGGTACAGCTCAAGGTTCAGCTCATGGGCGATAACCTGGGCGCACATGGATTTTCCGGTTCCGGGAGCGCCGAAAAGAAGGATCGACAGGCCGCGCCCGTACGGATACTTTTTCGTATAGTTCCAGTTCTCGTATACCTGCTTCCTGAAATTCATCTGATCTATCGCATGCTCCAGGGTCTCGCGCTGGCTCTGGTTCATGACGATGTCTTCGAATCCGAAGTTTGCCTTTATCTTTGTCGCCTTCTGGGTAAGCTCGGAGCTCATCTGGTTATAGCAGCCCTTAAAGAGCTTTTCTCTGGAGATCTCTTTCTCCTGCGCCATGGTCGAAAGGGATCTGGCATGCTTTAAGGCATCGTGGATCTTACCCGGAGTGAAGAGGAACTTGGTCGACATCTCCAGCATGTCTATCCCCTCTTCAAGCTTATAGTTCTTGGAATAGTATTCCCAGCAGGTCTGACGTTCCCCGGTATCCGGAGTCGGCAGCTCAAGCTCGGTATAACCGCTCTTTGTGACCTCTCTGAAATCTATATGCTCCTTACTCATGGAAAAGACAAGGATGTTCTGCTCGTTGAGCTTGGCAAACGCCATATCCATATATCCGAAGAACTTCTCTTTTTCCTCTTCCCTGTAGGCCAGCTCCGTGAGACAGCAGCACGAATTGGTAAGGATACATTCCCTGGTAACGGCCCACAGCGCCTTCTCCACAAACTGAAAATCATAATTGAACAGTTTCTTACAGTCGATGGCGATAGCCTTTATCCCCTGCTTTGCGCAGAAGTGCTTAACGAAAAACTTACGGCCGCTGCCCTCATCACCGTAATAATAAAAGATCCTCACGCCCTCGTCATAAGATATCTCCATCTCATCGAGCACACCCTGGTTTGCCATTATGGGATCCAGCTCCTTATCGTCGGTGAGCATCGAGATGAACCGTGTGAAGTTCTCATCAAGCTTATCGGGGTTGCGTCCGAAAAGACAGTCTATGACTCTTTTGTCCGGAGATACCACCGTCGAAAACGGCATGCTGTCCATGACCCTCAAGGGCAGAAGCGGGAGCAGCTGCTCAAGGCAGGTCGACATATCTCCGTAGGCTCCGGTTATGGAGTATTCCCCTCCGTAAAAGACCTTTGCGGCCGACTCGATCGTCGGGGATGAGAGATTTCCGTTTTCATTTATGATCTGGAACACCCCGGCATAATCCGTCTGGGTCGATGAAAGGATCCCGCAGGCAAAGCAGAATAAAGTAAAAGGCTCGAATTTAAGCTTGGTGCACAGCTCATAAAACGGGAGTTCCGTTCCCTCTTCCACCGTTATCCGGGCTCTCTCTGAGATAAACGACAGTCTGTCCCTGACGGATACCCTTGAATCCATAT
>JAILQK010000181.1 GCA_024699045.1 Lachnospiraceae bacterium
TCTTTCCTTCCTTAAGCTGTGCTTTTTCGTTCTCGTTAAGCTGCAGCTTCGGATTAAACTTATTGGTCTTATTGGAAATGTGTTTTATCTGGGTCACATTATCCTTGCATGTATTGTCAGTGTATATTCTCCAGTCGTAAGAGATATTGTGAGCAGGCGCGTTTTCTCCTGTTGGATAACCCGTGGAATCTCCGGGAAGGGGAGCGGGCCATATTGAGTCCGACCAGGAGCCCGTATCCGTGCCGCCCCATTTGACGTAGAGATCGATATCATCGGTAATGTTGAAACTCACGGGATGCCCGGTCATATTTATTCCTGTATTTCCCTTCTCCTCCCACATTTCAGCCGTAAATTCATCCTTTGGAGTGACGACGATCTCATCACCCATGTAATATCTTCCGGAGACGATATCATCCTCTGTGACATTACGTTTCATATCTACCCGATACACATTGAACCTTTCAGTGTCAAAAGCGCGCATCGGAGTTGAAATGCCGGAGGTTATAAAATTTTTATCTTTGTCATCCGCAAAGTAAAACATATAACCGGGCTGACCTGTGATGGTGCCTCCCCTGAAATGGATATCCGGGACCGGATCTACAAGGGGGTTGGTGTTGGGTATATCCATGATCACATAAGAACCTAAAGCCCCCAGAAAATCCCCGTCATTTATTTCGATCGAGGATGTGTTGTCTGCCTGACTGAAAGGGATATCCCATTCATCGATCGCCTCGGAATAAAGACTGCAGTTGATACATGCGGTCCTTGAGTATTCTGCCGGGTCGCCGGTTGAATATTTATATTTACCGTTAATATATTGTCCTCTGGCTTCAAGATACCCGGCGTTTATGGTGACTTTGGCATGATCATTCACAATGAGTGCGTTTCCGTTGACAATACGGAGTTTTTGACCGCCGGAACTGAAATTAACAGGTGTAAAATAGCCTTCTTCACCTGCGATAAGTGAACCGCCGTTCATAATGAATTCGGCCACGCCGTCTTCAGCGGAGCCGTCCACCTCGATAACATTCCGGCAGTCCCTCCACTGGCTGCATTGACTGGACAGAACACCGGTGTAGTTCAGTTTGCCTTCGCCTTTACTGTCACAGAGTTCAAAGGTTGTACCACCTTTTACTCTGAACATGGTACTGCCCCGTCTTGCGTAAGAGTTTCTCCATATATTAGGCGAGTCCGGATCGAAATTTAGCGCATAGATGACCTTGATGGAATGTCCGTTCAGATCCAGGACCTTTCGTCCCTGGCCCAGAACCACCCAGTAAGGCCTGTAAGACTCACCTCCGGTGAAATCCCAGGGGGATCCGATGTAATCAGTCAAGTCGGCATCCAGAATGATCCTCACGTCCCCGTTATTTATCAGCGCCCGTTGTACATCTTCAGCGTTATTGACATGTACAACATTGATAACGCCTGCCGGATCAAGGACATTTCCCGCTCCCGTCTCTGCTGATCCGTCGGATCCTGACAGCATGCCGGTTTTTTCAGCCGCTTCGGAAACAGACTGTTCTCCTGCTTCCTCCTGTAAAACCGCGTCAATGCCCGGTTCTGCAGCAAAAACCTGCGTTCCGGCTACACCCATCTGCCCGATACACATTACTGCGCTCAGGAGCATGGCTGTCAATGTCCTGATCATCGTATTTCCCTTCATTTGATCGCCCTCCTTATTCCGCTCTCTTTCAAATTCTCTGATATTATCCCGTTCCTCCGGTCACATTTCCGGAGTTCATTTTCAGCCTTTCCGGATCCACACACATATACAGAGTCACATTAACATAAACAGCTTTTGGCTCACTACCTACCAAAGTAGGTATTTTGAAAGCAGACGGGAACCCGGGACCCGGAGGACTGATCAAAACAGACTTGATGAAAGAAAAAGATCGAGCAGGAGGATCACCCCTGCTCGACGACAACGCTGATGTGGATATTAAGACAAACCGTTTCCCATGGGATCCGGGCACGTTCAATCCTCCGTCAGAAACCAGTCATCGGCCTCCTCATCGTAGTAGTAAACAGCATCCTCGTACTCATCATAGAAGAACATGGTGTCGGTCTCATCATCGTAGAGATAGATATTTCCGTCTTCAACCAGATACCAGATCTCCTCTTCATAATCGTATTCCCAATCCTCGGAATCCTCGTCCCTGTTGCAGGTCTCCCAGCCTCCCCCGTAGGTCCCCCAGCCGCACCAGGACTCCTCAAAATCACTGTAATCGCAATAATCATCGCTTCCGCTGGCGCTGACAAACCCCCCGAGCCAGTCGATATACTCCTTATCGAATCCGCATTTCGAATATACACTGACCAGCCTGTTATAAAAATCCCTGTCTCCGTAAGGGAGTGAGACGGCGAGGCCGGTAAGCTCATTTTTGTCTGAAGTGTGGCCGAAATACGCCACGCAATTTTTAAGTGAGATCTTGAGATCTTCGGTGAGTTTGCCTGTTTCGCCTGCATTCTCCACGATGGACAGCATGTCGCTGACGTAATAATCATCCATAGTGACAAAGCTCTCATCATCCGACCAGTAGCTGAAAAATTCTTCCATAAAGCCTCTGCCGATAGCCTTGTGGAGTTTGCTGTAATTGGAGCCGGTAAGCCTGTCCGTGTTTTGATAGGCGTAATCCTTCCACCTGGTCATCAGGTCCGGAACGGCCCCTTCATTTACGAGGACCATTGTTGAAGAGCCTCCCGCAAGGTAATTTTTATCATTCGCACTTATCATGTCGTCTATGATCCTCTTCCCCAGAAGCGGGCCGGATATCCCGGGATTTGATTCAAACAGTTTCATCCATTCCGTATATGACCATCCGAGCCCCGACTCAAAATCCTCGGACAGGACCGAATATCTGCAGAAGGGCGAGAGGACATAACAGGTCTCAAGATTAGCCATTATGCAGCAGTCCATCCCGATGATATCGAAACCCACGTCGGAGTTTTCGCGAAGCGCGCTCTGTATCTCATCAAGGGTCAGAGACGACTCATCGCTTTGCCATTCATCGTATCCGAAGCCGTATACCGGGCCTCCGCCGTGATCCCATAAGATGAGCATATACCTGTCAGCGGGAAAGTTCTTCTTCCCGAAATCGATGAAATCCGAAAGAGTCTTTGATACGGTACAGTCCAGCTGTCCGAGATCGTCTCTGATGAGTTTCAGTTCTTTATTTTTGATCTGGTAGATCTGGGAGGTTTTTGAAGAGATGCCGTGATCATGCCATTTTTTCGTCCCCATGGTCTGGATTATGACATTCACGTTATTCCCTATGCCGGATCCGAGCATCTCGGAAATATCCGAGGATGCCTCACCGGCCTTGGTCTCGAGATCCGACCCGTTCATATATATGAGGATGGTAGCTGATCTTATGTTACTGCCGGCGCTTGCGGGAAGGACATCGGGTGTCGGCTCCGTCTTGTGCGGAGTCTGCGGGTTTGCGGCATCGCCGGTCTCTTCCGCATGCATCGATCCGGTCATTTCCCCGATCTCACCCGTCGTTTCCTCATCATCCCAAAAGTCGTCACAGCCGCAGACAGAGAGCGCAGCCAATATGAAAATGAGCAGAAATACCAAAAATCTTTTTTTCATATCCTTTTCTTTCCGACTGTCGCTCTCGGAAGAATGCCGATCCCGGGATGTTAAGACATAAATTCCACCTCTACGCTTTTCTGTGTTATACGTATATCCGAGCGCTTTTCCGCAACATCTGCGCAGTACTCCAGGGTCTTCTGTATCTTTCCCGCAAGGATTTCTACCAGTTCCCTGTATCTGGGTTCCTTAAGCCTTACATGAAGGATTATCCTGTCTTCCATGACCTCTATCTCCCTGATGGACTCGTGAGTTCCGAAAGCGTCGATATCAAGCTGGTCCGTCAGGGACGATGTGTCATAGATAAGGGTGGGATTGCGCTCCACTCCCACATCTATCTCATCGGCGATCCGGAAGTACCGCCGCCAGCATGCCTGTGCGGATCACGCCGTGGGAAGTATTCATATCCGGGTATTCCTTTTCATCATAAAGATCCGTTTTCCGGTGCCCTCTGGAAACCTGAACGATGGCAAATCTGACGTCTTC
Source organism: Lachnospiraceae bacterium (assembly GCA_024699045.1). Lineage (GTDB taxonomy): Bacteria > Bacillota > Clostridia > Lachnospirales > Lachnospiraceae > NK4A144. Next base: position 4,082 of record JAILQK010000181.1, read on the forward strand.
ATCCGGTATGTCGAAAAGATCCGCGTACTTATTTATGAACTTCCCGCTGAACTCATGGTGAAAATCCCGGATGATCCTGGTCTCATCGGCATCGGGGAATCTCCTGAGATATGAATCCAGATCTATCTCCTTCGTAAATGATTCAAAATTCTCTCTGGTAACCCCCATTCCCACATCATGAAGATAGCATGACATTGCCAGAACGTAGCATTCGATGAGGCTCAGGGAATACACCTGCTGTCTCAGGATCAGATTGCAAAATTCCAGCACGCCCGTACTGTGCATTATGGAGTGATCGGTGAAATGAGGGAACCAGGTCTGAAAAGAATCCAGCAGATGCCTCAATACCACCTTGCAGTCGTCGACGCGTTTGTGAAGGGCTTCGTCCTCCTCCATAAGTCTGGTCTCGATCAGATAATTGTTCATTCCGTCTCTTTCGCTCCTTTAAGCTCCTGCATTTGATACAAGATTCCGGACAGGCTTACTTTGTCCTGAGATCACCGTGAAAGAACACAGCGACGGTACCGGGGCCGGTATGACTTCCGATAGTGGCTCCTATGGGGAATATCCGTACCTTTCCGTCGAGGTTCGGAAACTTCTCTTCGATCATATCCGCAACGAATCTTGCATCCTCATAGCAGTCGGACTGGGAGATAAAGCACTTCCCCGAATAATCAGTGCCGTTGTACGCATGCTCCGCCATCTTGGCCACTATCCGCTGGGATACCTTTTTCTTTCCCCGGATCTTTTCTCTGGGGATCAGGAGCCCGTCGCTGTCCA
>JAILQK010000003.1 GCA_024699045.1 Lachnospiraceae bacterium
GGGAAATGTGTCATAGGCTGCGCGACAATGTGTTATATCCACTTTATGCCGACGTTTTCGCATCCGACGGGAAAGCGGGCGCATCTTATGAATGTATATACTATGAAGGAATGGCAAAGGCAGGGGATCGCGATGAAAATGGTATCGATGTTGATAGATGAGGCATGGAGTCGGGGAGTTACCGAAGTCAGACTTGATTCAACAGAAGAGGGACGGCGTTTGTATAAAAAGCTTGGTTTTGTCAGATCAACAGAAGGCATGGTCCTTACGAGGACCACAAAATAAAACGGGATGATCATATGATAATCAATACCGGCCAAAGAACGGATATACCGGCATTTTACTCCAGGTGGTTTTCCAACAGAATAAAAGAGGGGTACGTCTGCGTCCGAAATCCTTACAATCCGAGTCAGGTGAGCAGATACAGGCTGGATCCGTCCCTTGTGGATGTGATAGGATTTTGTACCAAAAACCCAGCTCCGATGTTTTTGTATATGGATCTGCTAAAGGATTTCGGTCAATATTGGTTTGTGAGCCTGACTCCGTACGGACGGGACATTGAGCCGAATGTTCCTGATAAGCATCGTCTGATAGAGGACTTTAAGACATTATCGGGATTGGTAGGGCCGAACGCCGTCGGATGGAGGTATGATCCGATCTTTCTGTCAGATAAATATACGTTAGGGTTTCATCTACATGCTTTCAGGCAGATCGCGGAAAGCCTAAAAGGGTATACGAAGACGGTGGTTATAAGTTTTATCGATCTGTAGCCGAAAGTCAGGAAAAATTTCCCGGAAGTAAGAGAAGTTTCGAAAACTGACCGGTTATCGATCGGAAAAGAGATCATAAAGATCGCGACAGAATGCGGGATGACCGTGAAACCTTGTGCCGAAGGAGATGAACTTGCAGTTTATGGGGCTGATTGTAGCGGGTGTATGAAGATCAGCGATTATGAAAATGCGATCGGTAAAAGACTGATCGTTCCAAAGAAAAAGGGCGCCAGAGCTGAGTGCACCTGTTATCTGTCCTGCGATATAGGAGCGTATAATACCTGTATGCACCTTTGCAAATATTGTTATGCGAATGCGGAACCATCGGTAATATATGCACAGAACAGATTGCATGATCCCGATTCACCTTTTCTGACAGGGGATCATATGGATGGGGATAAAGTGCATGATGTCCCCCAGGAATCATGGATAGACAGACAGGAGAGTCTGTTCTAGGGTAGGGGAGGTATGTGGGCCAGGGTGACCCTGGCGGAGAAGATTGCTACAGGGATGGCGTGATCAGATCCACGGGAGTATTTCTTCGAGAGAGCAGCGGCGCCGGGACAATACAGCATGTGGATCTGTCCTTGAAACAATATGGATCGGGCTTAAAGAGCAGCGGGGATGATACGCTCTCGGAGGTAAGTACATCGGGCACACGAAACAGTCAGAGCAATGCCGCCAGAAGGAGGGCAGAAAGACGTCGGATAGAGACCGGGGCAAGGAAGAGAAGAGCCGATGCAAAGGCTGCTGAGGAGGCCTTGGATAAAAGACGGACTGAACATGAGGAATACCTTGATAAGCTTCGGGAGAAGCAGTTCATGGAGAGAAAAGCATACCGCGAAAGCTTGAGCTTAAGCCGTTTCTTCCGGCTGCCGGTAATCGAGTGAATCAAATAAGCCGATATGATAATGGTCTGACAGGTTCTTACACATATAACATATTCCTATCGTTATAATAACAAAATCATGACGGTTGATTGACTAAACACGTTCATTAGAATACAATTATTACATTCAGTAAACAAAGGTTCAAACCAGTATATATTGCGGAAAGACAATAATGGGATGGATAGTAAAACGTAGGTTAACCAGGATAGACCAGAGTGGACCAGGGTGGACCGGTGTGGACCGGCGTGGACCAGGGTGGACCGTGGTGGACCGTGAACTCCGTCCCTATGGACCATTTATTGACCAAGGAGGGAGAAAATGAGAAAACTTTTTGTGTTTGTATCGATCTTGACAATGATGATCTGCTCGGTCTCTTGCGCCGGGAGTGATAACACAGCGCAGAATGAGGGATCTGAGGCGGTGGAGCAGCAGGCGGAAGAAGAAAGCACGGAAACACCGAAAGCGGAAGAGACCGCGAGTGAGACGGTCGAGGAGGCAGTGACAGAGGAGGCAGTGACAGAGGAGGCCAAGGCGGATGATGAGAGGCCCGAAGACCCCTGGGTTTCATCCCAGACAGAATATCCTCAGCTTCAGGTCGATTGGACGATGAATGAAGAGAGGACAAATAACAAGACGGTTATTTATGAAGGCCACTTTGAGGAAGTCCTTCTTACCGATGAGAGCAGTAAAAGCTTTCCGGAGTTAGCAATGGCGATAAAAAATGAAGCAGATACGGAGCGGTCTGATTATCAGAAGGAAGAGGAGCAGATCATCAAAGATGCCGGAGAGAGATTTAAGGAGCAGCCGGATTTCTTCTCTTCCGGGGGTTATTCCGACAATACGTCAGCGTTTGTACGACGGGCAGATGACAAAGTGGTAAGCTATACGATCGTATATGATAACTACCAGGGCGGCGCTCACGGTATTTACGGAGAGAACAGTATAAGTTTTGATGTGAAGACCGGAAAAAAACTCGGATTGAGTGATGTATTGACGGATGTTTCCGGCTTAAATGATCTTTTGGCGGAAAAACTTAAAGAAAAATATCCCGATGACGAGTATTTTGATGAAATGGTGCAAAACATCCAGAATTACGATGCCGGTATGACGGAATACGATCCCGATAGCGACCGTTATCCTTTTAACTGGTCGATGACCCTTGAGGGTATCCGTTTTTATTTCGGTCCTTATGAGCTTGGTCCTTATGTTGCCGGTGATAAGGAAGTGACGCTGTCTTACAGTGACATAGAGAATATAGCCGTGTCTGAATACCTTCCCAAAGAAGATACCAGATGCATATACCAGTTTACCGGAAGTATGAATGTATTTGATGTCACCGGGGACGGTAAAGTTGATGAGATAGCACTTTCGGCAGTAAATCCGCAGGAAGAGTATAAAGTAGCTGATGGAGTAGAGGTCTCGATAAACGGAAAGGCCGGCAAATCTTCTTCACCGGAAGAGGTGATATATAACAACGGAACCCGTTTGGGATATTATATACGCACAGCAGACGGACGGCAGTATATATATGCTTATGCATATATAGAAGATGCATATCCGGCGTTTTTTGTATTCGATCTTAAAAACGGGGAGCCGTCGTATGTCGGTGAGGCGAACCTTGAACCGGCATATGGTCCTTCCACAGAGGGGTTACTCGAATCAAGGAGCTGCCTGACCGATCCTGAAAATATGGAGCTTTCAAAAGATTTTCAAACAATAGCCACCTATAGGGGGAGCAGATCATATCATGTCGGAGAGGATGGTATGCCGGTGTCCGATGATCGTTATGAGATCAAAATGGCCGTTACGGGGGCTATGCTCACATCAGCACAGGAAATGAAATGCGATATCGTGGATGAGGATGGCAAAGTGGTTTCAAAGCAGGAGACCCTGCCGGTCGGGGAAACTTTCAAGCTGCTCTATACCGATGGAGAAAGCTGGATAGACGCTGAGATCTCTGATGGCAGGATTGCCAGACTGAACCTGTCAGAAGCGGGAGATTTTGAATACAATGTTAACGGAACACCTGCAGACGAGCTATTTGA
>JAILQK010000013.1 GCA_024699045.1 Lachnospiraceae bacterium
AGGCCCTTTGTGACGAGTTGTATAAGATACTCGGAGAGGGCTTTCGTTTCATTGAGACGGAGCCTATAGAGGCTTTCAGAGCCAAAATGGGCTGGGGGAAGGAGGAGGTCCCGGTTTATGTGCTGCGAAGCTATGAGTCTGCCGAAAATGAAGCGCTAGCATGTGATCTGGCGCTGAATTCGGATATCGTGGTCATGGGGACGGCGCCCGAGCGATACCTTAAAGAAAGACTCGATCGAAACGGGATCACTTTCAGATATTCCGAGCGTCCTCTTAAGGAGGGAAGATGGAAGATCTTTGTTCCGTATCTTGCCAAGAAATTTTATGTAAACCATATTTCCAATCGAGAAAAGCCTATATATTGTATCTGCGCCGGAGCTTTTGTTTCTTCGGATTTCAAGTTTCTTTTGGATTCATATAAAGACAAATGCTATAAATTCGGCTATTTTCCGTTTCCCGAGGAAAAAAGCTACGAGGAATTATCTGCACTCAAGGGGCAAAATAACCGTATCAGGATATTGTGGTGCGGCAGATTTTTGAAGCTTAAGAGAGCAGACCTGCTGATAAGGGCGGCTTCGGAGGCGATGAAAGCCGGATTTGATTTTGATCTTGAGCTTGTGGGCGACGGCGAAGAGGAGCATCGTCTCAGAGATCTCGTCAGGGAGACGGGGCTTGAAGACAGGACTGTCTTTACCGGGTATATGTCTCCGGAGGATACAAGAGCCGAGATGGAAAAAGCCGATATCTACGTGTGCACTTCCAATAAGCTTGAGGGCTGGGGAGCGGTCATCTATGAAGGACTGGCTGCAGGCTGTGCGGTCATCGCTACCTCACAGGCCGGAGCAACCCCTTTTCTCATAAAAGACGGGGTCACCGGCCGGGTATACCGGTCGGGGAGCGTAAAAAGCCTGACGGATAAGCTTATTGCATGTCTTAAGGATACGGAGGCGGCACGCCGGATGGGATACAATGCCTACTCACAGATGCAAGAGTCATGGAACCCCAAAACCGCGGCGGAGCGCCTGACAGAGGTTGCCGGAAGGCTTATGAACGGGGAAACATTCTTTTATGATGACGGGCCGATGAGCCGGGCAGAGATCCTCTATGAGAACTGGTATAAAGAAGCGGATGCATCGGATTTGAACGTTGTAGCAGTTACCGGGAAAGGCATGCGGGAGAATGACGGAGAGAATACCGGGAAGGGCATGCGGGAGAATGACGGAGAGAATACCGGAGAGAATACCGGGAAAGGTACCGGCTCATGAAGACGATCGCTTACCTCATGGAATATCCGCTTGATCTGCCGGGGGGAGCTCAGATGTCAACCTTGTCTATCTGTGACGGTCTGGCATCGGATCCCGGTTGCGGATACAGGCCGGTGGTCATCTGCCCTGCACTTCTTACCCATAAGACAGCGGATTATCGCTTTGAGATCTTCGAATATGATATGGGAGAGAACCGGATCCGGAATCTTTTCATCAGGATCAGGGCGTTTAAGAAGATCCTTTCGGATCTAAAACCTGATCTTATCCATATCGAGATGTCTGAATCTCTTATTACATACGGTTTTATCCGCAAACGTTTCAGGGGGATCCCGTATATATATACCGACAGAGGATTGTGTTTCGGCTATCGTAAAAGAAGCAGGTTCTTTATGGATCCGGTCCTGAGGGACTCATCCATGATGGTCACGACGACCGAGTTCAACAAGCGTCTGTGGAGCGAGGGATCGGATATATCTCCGATCTCGGTCATCTCCAATACGATATCAGACAGGTATTTCGGAACTTATGAACCTGAGAAGAGGAGGGTACACGAAAAGCCGGTGATCGGTCTCGCGGGAAGGATCTGTGTGGAAAAGGACTGGCCGTTTGCCTGTGACCTTATCGGTATGCTCGCGGAAAGCGGACTGGATTTTAAGGTTTCTATCGTCCTCGCGACCTTTGAAAAGGGCGATGATCTGGAGGTAAAGACGATCCTTGACAGGCTCAGAGCTTCCGTGGGCGAGGAGGATCTGGAGTATTTCCTTAATTATGATCAGTCGCAGATGTCTGATTTTTATTATGGAGTAGATATCTTTCTTATGACCAGCAGCTTTGAATCGTTTGGAAAGGCTGCGGTCGAGGCCATGAGCAGAAAATGCGCGGTAGTGTCCACGTCGGTGGGAGGACTCCCTGAAGTCATAGGGCTTGAGGAAAATCTGTACACCCGGGAAGAGCCTCAAAAGGGGATCGATCAGATCAAAAGGCTGTGCGGTGACAGGGAAATGCTTGTCGGACAGCAGGAGTATTTCTATCAGAGATACAGGGATAATTATACCGAAGACAGGTATATTAAAGAGCACGTGAGACTTTACGATGAGTTTACATAAAACTGACAATTCAATAAAGTCGAAACCGGGAAAAGAAGACACCGTGCGCGGGTTCCTTTCTTATTTTTACGGTAATTTTGTCGTCCTGATCCTCGGTTTCATACAGACGCCTCTGCTCACGCGGATCCTTTCGACCGGAGAGTACGGAAAGACGGGGATGTTCGAGACTGCGGTCTCGGTGATCTACATCTTTGCGATCATGGGGCTGGATCAGGCATATATCCGTTTTTATTATGGTCATAAGACTTCCGGGGACACTTCTGTACCGGTAGATCGGGGGATCCTGCTAAGAAGGTGCATCACGCCTTCTCTTATTGCCGTGACTTTCCTTTCTTTGGTTTACATAATCTCGTCCGAGCCGGTCAATATATTCCTTTTCGGGGAAAGCAGTCCGGACGTTACGGCTTTGGTGATCGTCTATACTTACATCTCGGTATTGGAGAGGTTTTTCTTCCTGGATGTAAGGATGCAGCAGAACGGCCGGCTTTATTCAAATATAAACATCATCGAGAAGGTGCTCTCGATACTGACTATAATCGTCTTGTTTTTCCTCAGGGGCGACAATTTCCGCATCGGGCTCTATGCGCTGGCGATCCCGTGGGGGACGACAACGACATATCTGATCATAAGGTATTTTGTGATAAACAGGGCGTCTGCCACGGGAAAACCGGGAAGCGCGGCGCGGGAGGCAGACAGGGGATACAGTCCCTCTTTCAGAGAGCTTATCAGTTACGGCCTGCCTTTTATCACGGTTCTGCTCATGGAATGGGCGCTTTCCTCCTGCGACAGGGTGGCTCTCAGGATGTTTTCGGGTTTTGAAGAGACAGGCATATACGGATCGGCCATGAAGATCATAATCCTGCTCATTACCTTTAAGAATACCTTTATCGCATACTGGTCGCCGGTTGCGATGAAGCGGTTTGAGAGCGGGGTCACGGAGGAGAATAAGGCATTTTTCCGCAAGGCTTATGAGATGGTCGTGTTCCTTTGCATAACGGCGGCGGTAACACTTATTCTTCTCAGGAAGGTAATAGTGATGCTTTTGGGACCGTCATACAGGAGCGCGGAGAGGGTGATCCCCTTCCTTACGCTCATGCCGGTATTTGCGATCATGTTTGAGATAACCAATCAGAGCATCAAATTCACAAAACGCGGCAGATATCTGAACATCGCCAGCCTTGCGGCACTTGTAACAAACATCACCGGAAACCTGCTTTTGGTGCCACGGCTGGGGAGCATCGGAGCAGCGATGACCACAGGGATCTCATATATGATATACTTTGCCATAGGGTCTTATTTCGCGGAGAAATGCATCAGGATAGGCTATGATCATAAAAAGACCGCGCTTTATGCTCTGCTGGCCGTATTGTACTGCGTGGAGGCTTCGTTTGCATCGGGAACGGTGAGAGACCTTGTATGCGGCGGGGTGGTGCTTGCGGTCATATTCTTTATTGAAAGAGATAAGATCCGGGTGATCGGAGGATATGTTAAAAGAGCTGTCAAAAAACCGTAAAGCGGCTTTGTATTGTGTGGCTGTGCTTTTACTGGCCGCATCGAACCTTTACTGCTACAAAGCCCACTTTGAGGAGCATCTTAAGCTGAGGGACTACACCGTCTCCGATCAGCTTCTTTATAATCCTTCTTTTATTAAGGAGGGATATGCTTCCGACGCATTGATCAGGGCTATCGTATGGAATAAAAAAGTCGCCGTCCCCAGGGGACTTACGCCTTATGAGAAGTATCCCTCATACGGTCATATGCACGACGAGGGAAATCCGTTTTCGTGCGAGTATTTCTGGGAGAATAATTATATCAAGTATCTTTCGGAGTATGCCTCTGAGATAGAGGTTGATACTGCGCTTCCCGATCTGTATGAACTGGCGTATGAGCCGCTTCCTGACGAAGTCCGCGGGGATTTCGAGCTTTTGGGCCCCGGAAATGACATGATGAGGTATGCTCATATGGGCGATCATACCGATGAGGAAACATCCAATCAGTTTTATTATACATATTTCTATACGGTAAACCCTTATCATCCGGGAGCCGAGGAGCTTCAGATCCGCATCTGCACCGACCGGCTGTCGGAGGACGGACAACTTGTGGCTCTATGGGATACCGGGGAGAATCTCTACCTGATGAGCAGGGCGTATTATGATGAGCATGTTGCGGGAGGATACGAATGATCTCGATCGAACAGCTTGTACAGGCGCTTTCACAGGGATATATGATGAGACAGGCTGCGGTCATCACGGCATTGTTCGTGACAGGACTGGCGGTCACCTTTGCTCTTGGGATCGGAGAGAGTAATAAAACAAGGGCCGCAACGGTATTGTACGCTTTTCCGTCAGGCCTTGCGGTCTTTTCGGTGCTGGGCTATCTGATGCTCTGTCTGGGGATCCCCTACAATGCCCTGAGTGTGACGGGAGCTGTCATTGCAGTGGTGATCGCGGCGGTCGTTATCGGAGGCATTAAGGTTAAATCAGGTTACATAAAATTATCTCGAAGAATGGCGATAAGCGCTTTGTTAGTGGTTGTATCTGCGTTGGCCATTTCAATTATGTTAACCGTAAATATCTTTGATGTCGCGGTCGACAATGACAGTTTCTTTTATTTTTCGGCTTATCCAAATGCGATAGTCAGCGAGGGAGCATACAGCCGGTATTTTGACGTGTTTTTGACCGATGCCGCGCCGATAGGGAGCATAATCCAGACGCTGCCGTTTCTGTTTGGATTTAATGAGACTTTCGGGATCCAGTATTTTATGGACCTGAATTTTGTCCTTATTTTCCTGTATGCGCTGAATACCGAGCTGGGAAAGCGGCTGTCGGATAAAACGGCGATGATCTGCGCTCTGACGACTACGATCTTTCTTGTGACCTCGTCAGCCTATCTCACAACGGCAAAATGGGTGATGGCAGGCGTTTATTTCATGTCTTATTATTTTATCACGGCCTATCTGGCATATAACAGGGAGCTGCCGAGAAATGGCAGAGGACAGGGGATACTGCCGGGAAATGGCAGAGGACAGGGGATACTGCTCGCATTGATGACGGTAATGACGGCGATGATGAGGCATGAGGGGGTGATGCTGATCCTTGTGCTGGTGGTCACATTGGCGGCGCTTAAGAAGTATGATGCTGCAGAGCTTTTGTCATATTGTATAGGTCCGATGTTTATAGCATCGGCATTGTATTATATCAGGGTTTTCGTCATTCTGGGTGTAAAGCCTCTGTATGCTTTTTTGACACCTCCCAAGGCACTTTTGATGAGCGGATCGATACTTATTTGCGGTCTGGGGCTGTTTTTGCTCAGAAACCGCCTGAAACGGGGCTTTGGGGAACGTCTGCTGTTCCTTATCCCGGGGACGGCGCTTGCGATCAACGTGCTCCTTGCGGCAGTAAGGGGGGAGAGATACCTTGATAATTTCAGGATGTTTTACCTTAACGTCCGGATAGGGGCAGGCTGGGGATACTTTGCATACATTGCCGGCGCGGCGGTCCTTGGCCTTATTATAAGGGCGATAGTAAAAAAGGAGAGATATCTGACCTTCTTTGATTCGCTCATGCTGTCCTATGTGCTTTCGGTGATCCTGGTATCCTTTGGACGGGGAGACTCTCTGAGAAAGGGCGTAGGAGACTCGGGAAACCGTGTGATGCTTACCGCGGTGCCTCTGATAGTCTTTGCCGTTGCTCTCAGGATGTTTGAAAAGGGCGGAGAAAGCAGGGCTAAGACGGCGGAAGAGGACGGGGCAGAGGACCAGGCAGCCGGGCAGAAGGGGGCAGAGGACCAGAAAACCGGGCAGAAGGCAGAGGATCATGCGGCGGAACAGGAGGAGATCAAAGGATGAACGTACGTAAAGACGGGGCGGACAGAAGATCCTGCATAGCGTATATCCTGTTTGCGGTAGCGGCGGTAACACTTATCATTCGGGCGTTTTACGGCTTTTGCCAGTCCGATGAGAGCTTCTATATTTCGACTGCCGGAAGGTTTGCTGCCGGAGACCTGATATTTGCGGATGAATGGCATCCCACACAGCTTGCTTCGCTCATTACGATGCCTTTTTATAAATTGTATACAATGATAACAGGCGGTACATATGGTATCATACTTTATTTTAGAATACTATATGTTGTGTTTACTACGATAGAAGCGGTGATCGTATATCGTATACTGTATACAAAAAGAGGCATGATCCCGTCTATGCTGGTTTCCCTGTTCCTGATGTTCTATTGTCATCTGAATATCCCGACTTTATCGTATTATACAATGTCCTTTCACTTCTTTGTGCTGGGCTTTTTCATCGTTTATAAGGGTTTGCAGTCATCGGAGAGCGCCCCGGAGACAGAGGCAGGAGGAGAGGGAGAGGGGGACCGTGTGACAGACGGGATTCGAACCCGCGGTCTCCTGTACTTTATTCTGGGGGGCGCAGTCTTTGCGCTTTCAGTATTATGCCTTCCATCGCTTGCCATAGCGTATATAATTGCGATGATTATGCTGCTGGTGTGCAGCATACCGGCTGCAACCCTGAGAAAACCGCTTGCGGGGTTCACTATCGGGGTACTGATCCCTTTGACAGCATTCGTTATCTATATATACGCAAGTGGGAACTCGATTGCAGGATTACTTGCAAACCTACCTTACATAATGTCTGATAGTGAACATGACCGCGGATATGTTGAATCCTTTAAGGTCTTCTTCAGAGCCATTTCAGACGAGTTTGGGGGAATATACTACTTAAGCATCGTGCTGGTAATTCTTGCATTGCTTACTTATGTCAATTCAGAGCTGAAGAGGCATAGCGAAACGTTTCTCCTGCTTATTGACGTCATGCTTTTTGTTTATTATACGGTTTTGGGATGCCGTCATACGGGATTTATGAATACCGCCTTTGCACTTTTCGTATTTCCGATCTTTTTTATGACGAAAAAGAAGGACTGGTTCATATTTTTGACTCTCTTTATCGGAGGCCTGGCATTTTCAATGACATATTCCGTCTCAAGCTTCTGTGATCTCTATGTCCTTTCCATCGGGCATGGGATAGCCGCAACAGGCGGAATGCTCCTGTTGTGGGATCATGCGGTTGAAAAAAGCACCGAGACAGCCGCCGGAGTATACAAGGGGACGTTCGTATGTGTGGTCGCGGTCTTTATGATCGTGACGATAATCCTAAGATTTGCTTATGTTTACAGGGATGACAGCCTTACAAGGCTCGATTCAAGGATCACCGCCGGACCGGCGGCAGGTCTTATCACCTCAAAAGAGCATATGGAGGTATATGATTCGGTACTTGAGACGATATCGAAGTATACCGGTCCGTACAGAGAGGAGGATAGTACGGGAGGGAGCATTCTCTTCTCGAAACTTCTGCCGTGGGGTTATACCGCTTCCGGAATGAGAGTTGCAGCTCCGGATACCTGGCGGAATATGATATCGAGTGAGAGACTTTCGGAATATTATCAGAATCATGAATATCCTAATATTGTTGTAGTATTAGATGCATATGTGGGCTCCTATGAGACCTCCGGTGACGTGGAGGCGGATCCGGCTCCGAATCAGAATGAGCTGGAGGGGGGACTGTCCGGGCTTCTTGGATCGGATTACGAAAGATATACAGAGAAGGATTGTACCGTGTATCTTCTCAGGAAAGAACAGGACTGAAGTGCTGACTGAGATCGTAAAATCCTATCCGGCGGTTCTTGTGCTATCATTCATATTGGATGCTATTATAGGTGATCCTGAATGGCTTCCTCACCCCGTCCGACTAATGGGACGGATCATTTCCTTCTTTGATGACAAATTGAACACAGAAAATAATAATAACGGCATGCTGATCTTTAAGGGAACGATTTTTTTCAGTATTTTCGTGGCTTTTATAGGAGGAGCAAGCACCTTGTTATTATTGCTTTGCTTCAGGATCGGTTTCTGGGCCGGCTTCGCCGCCGAAGTGATTATGTCAACCTATTGTCTGGCCGGACACGATTTAATAAAACATGCTATGGATGTGTATAGCAATAGATATGATTTAGAGCGTGCAAAAACGGCCGTTTCTAAAATAGTGGGTCGTGATACCTCGATTTTAAGTGAGCATGGTGTTATAAAAGCGACAGTAGAAAGTGTTGCTGAGAATATGAGTGATGGTATAATAGCGCCCGCCATGTATATTATCCTCTTCGGTGCACCCGGTGGAATGGTTTATAAGGCTATCAATACGATGGATTCGATGATCGGGTACCACAGTAAAAAATATGAGTATTATGGTAAACCTGCTGCAATAGCGGATGATATAGTCAATTTCATACCCTCAAGGGTCAGTGCGATCCTTATTATAGCAGCAGCTATGTTTCTTAAGATACTTTCCGTTATGTTTAGTCTTAATAAAAAAATAAGCTCCTTACTGGAGATGGATTTTGTTAATGCGTTCAGGATATGGAGGAGAGACAGACGTTGTCATCCAAGCCCCAATTCGGCACAGACCGAAAGCGCTGTGGCGGGCGCTCTGGGCCTTAGGCTTGGCGGACCGGCCGTTTATTTCGGCAAAACCGTTGATAAGCCTTATATAGGCGAGGAGAGTGGCAGGGATACTGACTGGAATGAAATCAGGAGAGCCTGCATACTTATGTATTGCGCGACTCTCCTGATGGTCCTTGCGGTTTTGATCTTAGCGGCGGTGTTTATTTACCGACCATAGCGTTCAGGTCGCCCAGGGGCACCTGTCTGATGTAGTATTCGGCGTTTCCGGTGTATGCCCAGTTCCCAAGAAGTTTGTTCCATTCAGCAGGGGTAAAGGTTCCTGTATTGCCGTTTTTATCCGTGAATATCGTGTTTCCCGCAGCGTCCTTGGAGAAGCCGACAGAAGCGGCCGCAGTGGTCTTGGATGAGGCTGTGGATGCCGTTCCCGTGTTTGCCTTGACTGTGGGCGCAACGGCTGTTCCGGCGGTGCTTCCTCCCGATGTTGCTCCTTCGACGAGGGCTATCGGATTTGATTTCGGAAGAGTTGCGCCTGCGCCGCCCACGGAATTAACATAGTTTATTATCCCGGTGGCTGTAGCATGACCTATCCCGCTGGGTCCGTTTGCTTCAAGGATTGAGCGGTCATAGGCATTGTCCATGAAACAGTGCTCCACTATTATCGAGGGGACTGCCTGAGCTACCCCGTATCTTATGAGGCCATAGTAATCACCCGAGTTTCCCAGCTTGGTCTTTACTCCTTTGCTTTGGAGACCGAGTCCCGAAAGCTGCTGCAGGATGTTGCTTCCCAATGAATAGCCTGTCGTATAATAGGATCCGTAAAGGGAGGTCCATACTTCCGAACCGGTGTATGCGTGTGAGCCTGATGAATTAAAATGGATGCTTATCAGCAGATCCGCATTCACGGATTTGGCGTATGCGGCTCTTTGCTGAAGATCGAGACTTACGTCGCCGGTCCTTGTCATATATGTTTTGATCCCGGCGGCTTCAAGCTCGGATTTGATCTGTGAAGCAACGGCAAGATTCAGAGATTTTTCCATATAAGGCGGATATAAGGCTCCTGCGCCTGATGTGCCGGGACCGCCGTGCCCGGGATCGAGCACTATAGTCATGGCGTTGGCCTTGAGGCTGAAAGTGAAAGTAAGTATAAGTCCGAAAAGGACTGCTTTGCTGAGGGTGGTTAAGGTTTTCTTCAATGAAGTCATGTTTCCTCCGGTTCTCTTAAATTTGTCATATTACTGTAAAGTGATCAGCTATACTGATCAGTTATACTCAACATTTATACTGATCGATCATGAGAAACTACCATGAATAGCTATATCAATACAAAGTCAGTCTATACTAACACGGATCAAGTATAAGCGTCAAGAGTTATGTAATCCAATATGAGGTTCCCGTGACATGAAAAAACCCCGGAAAAGCTTCCGGTTTCAAGGCAGATCGTCGATCGCCGGACTGGATCCGGATCGACAGGTGTGAATGGGATAATTAAGACGACATCGCGGCAAACAGGGCATCGATCTCAGCCTGAGATAATACCCGGTTTTCATTTCCTCCGGCCGGAGCTGCGGGCGCAGGAGTAACTGCGGCAGCCGGAGCGGCCGGTGCAGGAGTCGGTGCGGCAGTGAAAGTAGGATTCATAGCCTGTGCCTGTGAGGAATTACCCATTATACTTGCAAGCAGAGCCTGCTGCTCCGCATCTAATCCATCCATACTGATAACCTTTCAATAGATCCTGATGGTCTTCGTGTCTAACGATGATAACATATTAAAGATCAGCGGGTCAAATGCATATTTGGCGATACATCAGGTTTCCAAATAATAACAACTTATATTTATTGTATCGATACCTGTGAAAGCTCTCCCCAGATGAGCTTTCTCCATTGATCGAGCTGCTCTACGGTCATAAATCCGTTTGAGGTTCCCATATAACCTATCTTATATGAGGCAAAAAGCATTGCATTCTTTATTGCCGTAGTTGAGTCACCGGACTCAAGATAGGAGTGAAGGAAGCATGCCATGAGCGCGTTGCCGGCTCCGGCAGTGTTTACCACCTCGTTTGTTTTTACGGTATTGTAGTGAACCCTTATATTTCTGCTCTTATCAAAAAGGATCAGTCCGGCGGAACCCTGTCCGAGTATGATTATGTCGGTCCCATAGGTTTCGGCGATACTGTCGATAAAGTCGAACGGATCCTCGGTGATCGTATCATCACTGAAATAGAGGATGTTTGCTGCTCCGAGGAAGTCGGTATTGTATTTTTCCTTTTCCCTCAGGAAACTGTGTATATTGACCGCGATCTTTTTGTTGAACTGCTGGGCTATCGGGATGAAAGGCCTGCAGAAATTCGCATTTGAGAGAACGACCATGTCGCTGTCGGCGATCATCGGCTTAACCATCGACATCCGGTATTCGGCACTTCTAAGATCCTTGATATCCTCGAAGATCTGCTCCTGACGGTTTTGATCATAGAGGATAACCTGGGTAGGCGTACCTTTCAGCATCGGGAGAATATATTCCGTAGAGATGGTGACCTCCCTGTCCTGAGGGTTAAAGATGCTCATATCCTGACTTCTGCCTACGACGGAGAGAAAATCGACATGATTCCCCAGCCATTTCAGCGCGAGAGATTCATTATAGGCGTCTCCTCCGGGAGCGGTGAAAATGGAGTCCGGTGTGCTGGTGAGGGGACTGAATTCCACAGGGATGTGGTCTACCTTTACGATTGTTTCTATCTGAGTTATACCCGCAACAACAAATTTTCCCATAGCACTCTCCCTGATCTGTCAAAATCCGACTTATTGGCTGCAAAGACTGATCTCACATAGTTGTCGGAAAGAATCATTAATATGTGAATCACTCTGATTATAACATAAAATCATGATGTCTGCGATAGAGACGTTTATAACATGAGGCTGCCCTGAGATTGCCCTGAGGTTGCCGCAATAAGATCCTGCAATAACGTGAGCCTGTCGAAACATGACCCTGTCGTAACATGAGCCTGTCGTAACATGACCTTGCAAGGGATTAAGGGATAGATGTAAAATAATGATCATGGTTGTGAAATTTTTGATCTTTCTTTTGATATGGATTTTGCTTACGGCCTTTGGTACGTTTATGGGATACGGGCTGTTCCCGGATAATCCCATATTCGTAACGGGTGTTATAGCATGCCTGATCGCATGGGTGATAGCTATCATCATCATGGTGCTCCGCTCGGTGACAAAGGGGGAGATAGATACGCAGAAGCTTGACGGTGGGGATCCTGATTATGAAGCGTATCCCGGTGATGTGGCCAATCATTCCGTGGGAACTGAAGATATCGGAGGGCATCTGTATTTCTTCCCTGAAAGTCTGGTGTTTCACCCCTTGAAGAAGGATGATGTGCAGTTAAAAGACTGGATCCTGCCTTACAAGGATATCACCGATGTAAGACAGGGTCCGGCCATTAATAAGATCCTTATTGAGTCAAAGGGCGGTTTTTCGGATGTATTTGCGGTTCACAGCAAGGACAAGTGGATAAACCGTATCCGTGGCAAAATGAAGCAAAAACCGAACTGAACCTGTCAACCGGCTTTTTTCTGAAGCCAGTCTTTTCCATCAACAAAACGTGATACGATGAAGCTTGCCACGTAATCGCCGGCTGCGTTGACCATTGTAGCGGGCGGGTCTACGAGATCACCTATCGCCAGGGCAATGGGGAATGCGACTGCCATATGCTCCGGGAAGAAAAGGGTGCAGAGCACCAGTTCGCCCGTTCCGCCGCCACCGGGGATGCCGCTCATCGCTACGGATGAGAAGACCGCTACGACGATCGCGAGAACTGCGCGTCCGGAATCAAAGGGCAGACCGAACATCCCGAACAGAAAAGCCACCTTTATTATAGCGCTCATGGCGCTGCCGTCCATGTGCATCGTAGCGCCCATGGGAATGACGATATCGCTGACTTCCTTGGAGATGCCGGTTTCTTCGGCTACTTCCATGTTGGTAGGTATGGTCGCAACTGAAGAACAGGTTCCGAACGAAACGGCTGCAGGCCTGAACAGATGCCTGAGCATAACACGTACGGCTCCTTTTCCACCGCCGAATCTGGCATATATCGGAAAGAAAACGACCATATACAGCAGGCTTACCACATAATAAACGATGATAGCTTTGGCATAATTGGTAACGAAATCCTTGCCGTGTGTAGCGACGAGGCTTGCGAAAAAGCCAAAGAAACCGATCGGAGCATAGAAAGTGATGATCTTGACGGTCTTCATTATGCATCCGGTGATATCCGCAAGGAGAGCGGCGGTTTTCGTCTCACGGCCGCCGGCCATCTGCACGCCAAAACCGAAGAGGATCGCGGCAATGATCAGAGGAAGGATCGCTCTGCGGCTGAGCAGTTCAAAAAAGTCCGGTTTCGTGAAGAAGTTAACGATCATGTCGGCAATACTTATCACTTCGGGCTCTCCCGCTTCAAATTCCGGTTCCATTGTGAATATAGGCATAAACCTTACCGTAACATACATTATGATACTGGCGATAGCGGCGGTGCATGTAAAAACAGCGACTGTTATTCCAAGCAGTTTGCCTGCCCGCTTTACGCTGGCCATGTTTGCGATCGCGGATGAAATGGAACAAAAGACCATCGGTACCACGACGCAGAACATCAGATTTATGAATATTGTTCCGAGCGGCTCGAGGACCGTAGCTCCGGGCCAGACCGCGCCGACGATACAACCGGCGACTATTCCAAGTATCATGGTGAGCAGAAACCAGTAATTTTTAAGAAAACCCTTCATATGCCCGTCCTCCTTGTGATCAATTTATTATTTCCCGTGACTGTTACAAAAAATCTGTCGATGTATTTACATAATACTACACAAAATATAGCAAGAAACACCTAATATATGCTATAATGTGTGCAAAAAGTGCTGTAAGGAGTTTAAAATGGCTGACCAAAATATACCGGCGAAAGGATATCTTAATGAAGAATTTCGTTTATTCCATAATAAAGATTATCTTGGAACCGATGTCGGCATGCATTTTCATACCTTTTATAAACTGACGCTTGTATGCTACGGCGCGGGGACATATATGGTCGACGGAAGGATGTATGATATCCGATCGGGGGATGTGATCCTTGTCGGAATGGACGTCCCGCACCAGCCGTACTTTGCGCCGGGAGAACTGTATGACCGGTATACGCTGTATATTTCCCAAAAGCTCCTGCATTCTTTTGATCTGCCGGAGTTTTGCATATCGGATCTGTTCGAACCGGGATCCGGGAGCGTTATCAGGCCCGAAGAGACGGATTTCGACCGGTTGAGAGCTTTGGTCAAGCAGATAGAGGTTGACATAATCTCAAGAGGCTATGGTTCGTCTCTTGCCGCAAGGCTTGATGTGATGAGACTTTTGATCGAAACGGGCAGATGCAGAGAGAATCCGGCGCATCAGGTCTCTCAAAGACGGAGCGGAAGCAACCGGATGATGGATATTCTCAGATATATCAATGACAATATAAAAGGATCGCTGACGGTTACGGAGATAGCGGATGTTTTTTATATAAGCAGATATCATATGATGAGGGTATTCAAGGAGACCTTCGGGTGTTCGGTGCATGAATATATTCTTGAAAGGAGACTTACGCTTGCCAGGGAAATGATCGCTGAAGGGACCGGGTCGACAGAAGCGTGCTATGCGTGCGGATGCGGAAGTTATTCGGCTTTTGCCAGAGCGTATCGTAAAAGATTCGGGATATCTCCGGGGAAAACCCAGAAGGCTTTAACCGTAAAGGCAGACAGTTGGAACTTCGTTCCGGAATGATCTTACAAAAATACAGATTCGTGGAGATGGAGGTATGTGGATCCCGGGTTATTAAATCCTCCCGGGGTTTTAATCCTTAGGTTCATCCGGGAGAATGATCTTCAGAAGCGTATCATCTCCGGATATGGAGCCTTCTTCGAGCATCTGCCCCGCTGCGGTAAATATCTCAAGGGCGGCCTCGGTAATGTGCTTTTTGAGCAGAGGCCCCATATATTCGATGTCACCGGCCGTGGTAACGGCATCTTCTTCGGACATACTCTGAAAGATCGTTTTTCTGGTAGTACTGTTGAAACCTATCATAGCAGTCGCTATGGTCTTGCGGTCGATATCTTTGAACAGTATCCGTAAGTCTTCCTTATTAATATCCTCATTTATGATCCTGTCCGCGAGCTTCATAAGGATATAGCCTTCGGAATTCGGATCATAGATCTTTTCTTCATGGATTATCCGGTCGACAGTGTACATATCCACGGTCCCGCTGAAGGGCAGCATTGCCTTGCCCTGTGTCTCGGCAAAGATCTCCTCGAAGTTCTCCAGGATCTCCGCAGGCAGCATGGCTTTGATCCGCTCGCTGATAACGATAGGATTTTCGCCTTCCTGCATGGAGAGTATGCTTTTGAGCCAGAGCATGTATATCAGCGCATCGTAGCCCTTAAGCTCTGAGGCATAGTACTTGGACCAGCAGATGTCCTCGAGGATCTCGGTACTGGTGCCGTCTATTGCATACATGAGCATGGCGGCAATACTCTTGTCTTTGATCTTGTGGGTGAACGCTTCAAGAACAGGCAGTCCTTCACGCCGCACAACGAAAGCAACATCAAGGATCTCTCTTGAGGTCTCGAGAAGAGCCCGGTTTCCGGCTTCCTTTGTTTTGCCTTTTTTGGAAAGTATATCTTTGCTGACCTGTTTAAGTTCTTTATAGAATACGTCTCCCATTTAATGAGAACCCCCGGATATATGATAGGAAGAAATCGATGACATGAAGCCTGTGCATGTATCAAGGCTTATGGAAGCACCGATCAGATAACATTATAACACATCAGATTACGGACATACCACTTTACTTTTTGAAGGCATCTTAAAAGATCGTGTGATATGATAGTATAATAGAAAAAAAGTTGTCATGCCGAGGGCTGATGCAGATTATTAGTAAAGAATATATTAAAAACAACGGCCGTAACGATAAAAACAGAGATTTAGGAAGATAAAAGCAGGGATTTAAGAAGATATAAACAATAGTCGACATAATCTGTAAGGGTAGAACGACCCGGAAAATAATCCGAAAAACAATCCGGAAAGATTAATTGACATAACTCAAAGTTTTGGAGCATGATATCGGATCTGTCCGATAAAAAGAGATGATCAGAAATATGAGGTTGACATAATGGAAGACAGGTTGATCCGTACAGAAATGATACTTGGAAGAGAGGCGATCGAGGCTCTTGGGAAGGCCAGGGTTGCGGTCTTTGGGATAGGAGGAGTCGGAGGATATGTTTGCGAGGGGTTGATAAGAGCCGGAATATCTCATTTCGAACTTATCGATAATGATAAGGTTTCCGTTTCGAATCTTAACAGACAGATAATCGCAACGGTCAATACTGTCGGGAGCTATAAGGTGGATGTCATGAAGCAGAGAATGCTAGAGATAGATCCGAAAGCCGATATTCATGTGAGAAAGTGCTTTTTCCTTCCGGAGAACTCCCGGGAATTCAGTTTTGAGGATTATGACTATGTGATCGATGCCGTGGATACCGTGACAGCCAAGCTTGAGCTGATATTATGTGCAAAAGGGGCAAAGGTTCCGGTCATAAGCGCGATGGGGGCGGGCAACAAGCTGGACGCAGGGCGGTTCAAGGTTGCGGACATATATGAGACATCGGTATGTCCGCTGGCGAAGGTCATGCGAAGGGAATTGAAACGCAGGGGAGTGGAGAGTCTGAAGGTGGTTTATTCAGATGAGCCTCCTGTAAACGCACAATATCAAAATGATATTGTATCTGCCGAGAGCGCGGGTAAACGGTCGGTTCCCGGAAGCATATCTTATGCACCTGCCATCGCCGGCCTGATGATCGCGGCAGAGGTTATCAGAGATATTGCGATTAATATATAAAGACTATGGACTATAGGGCTATTTTGTGGCATAATAGTCTAAGTTCAATTGTGTTTTTTAGCAAAGGAGAGGAAACATGAATAAATCAGAACTTGTAGAAGCAATCGCAAAGAAGGCGGATCTTTCAAAGAAAGACGCTGAGGCAGCACTTAATGCCTTTACCGCAACAGTCGGAGCAGCTCTTAAGAAGGGCGACAAGGTTCAGCTTGTAGGTTTCGGTACTTTTGAGACTGTAAAGAGAGCTGCAAGGACGGGACGTAATCCCCAGACCGGTAAAGAGATCAAGATCGCAGCATCAAAGGCTCCTAAGTTTAAGGCTGGAAAGGCTCTTAAGGATCTGGTAAACAAGAAAAAGTGAGCAGACCGTTAAGATTGGTTTAATTACAAGTTAAGAAAAAGATAAGGCCGTGATCCCGGATTGGGACACGGTCTTTTTGATATAGGCTACAAGCCAAGGCCTCATCGGGGCGCTTGCGCACCAGTGAGGCTTTGGCTCTGGGATAATTAGCGGGTGATCCGCGGGTGGATATTATAATAATACTGTGACGGTAATGCGGATCATTTTAGATTTGTATTTAAATAATAATATGCTGGAGTCATAGGATAATTCAATCATATTAGATTCTATATTATAATACTATCAATTTTGAAAATTAAATTGATATTGATAATCATATTTTTTAAAGAGGGGCATGCAGCAATCTGAGATTACCTTAATACCATTCTAATTATTATCTATAACTAAGGCCATATTCGCAACCATATCATGATCATATCATTATCATAGACCTATCTTATATCATAAGTTCAAGGTCAATCTCATCTTTGACCAAATTATAATCTCCATCCGGGATTTATTATGAATCGCTGAATCATTTTATGAGCTAATTTAGTTTCTGGTTTCTGCCGATATAATGATAGTAAGCAGACAATGAAGCGCTGTATGGCGATATGGATCGAAAATAACGATCTACAGCACATATTGTCGATGATAATTCGATTCTCGTGATGCAGATCCGATTTGTTGAAGATAACCTTATTCTCGTGATATAGACCAGTTTTTCCGAAGATCCTGTTTCTTCGAAAAAGAATTGCCATGATCAGAATATGCTTCGTATAAATAAGCAGAAGAGATAATAACTTCTTTTTCATAATAAAACTTCCTAATCCTACAAAAAGCCCGCCTCCCCCGGCGGGTCTTTTTGTATGGTTTACGGATCATTTCCGGAGGATCATTTCCGGAGGTTAATTAAGCCTTGAATCGTATGTTGACGGATCGGGATTTTGTTCGTATATATAATAGAAGAAACAATCGCGACAAGGAGGAAACGAAATGAGTGAAAATAGAAAACTTTCATTAGAGGAGATCTCCCAGGTGTCCGGAGGCATCAGAGTTAAAGAGTCTGCCGTAAGCTATCAGATAGTCGACGGAATCAGCAAGACACCGGTGGCGACATTTACATCTCTTGAAGAGGCTAAGGAAGATTTCGACAATTACGGAGGAACTTATCAGCTCCTTAAAGTTGAGAACGGAAGGTCTACCGTAATACGCTGATCCTTTGATCCTTTGATCTTTTGATTGATGGTACAAAAGAGGCCTTGAGCAATGATCTGCTCAAGGCCTTTATGGTATTTATGGTATTTAAGGTGTTTTACATATTTTAGATTTGTGGAATATCTGAAAGATAAACACACACCACAGTATATCATCAGTTGCTCAATCCAACATGCCGGAGGCTTCCTTTAAGAGTTTTATTATAGGAAGGTGCTGCGGGCATACGGATTCACACTGGCCGCAGGCTATGCAATCGGAGGCTTTTCCGCTTCTGGAAACGAGTCCTTCGTAAAAATTCTTTGCCCTCCAGTCATCCGGATACCGGTACAGCGTATTGACGGTCCGGAAAACATCCGGAATACTTATCTTCTTTGGACAGCCCTGAGTACAGTATTTGCAGGCAGTACAGCCTATCTGTCTGACACTGAGAAGATCGGCGGTGACCTCATCGATGATCTTCATCTCGTCGTCGGTCACCGGTTCGAAATCAGTGAAGGTTTTGAGATTGTCCTCTGTCTGCGCTTCATTGGACATCCCTGAAAGCACCGTCATTACTCCCGGAAGTGATGCAACATATCTGAGCGCCCAGGAGGCCACCGAACTGTCAGGCCTGACCGCTTTGAACTTTGCTTCGTTTTCCGGCGGGAGAGAGGCGAGCATTCCGCCCCTTACAGGCTCCATGACGATAATGGGGATATCCCTTTCACGAAGGATGTTGTAAAGAGCTTCGGATCTTACGACCGGATTTGTCCTATCGAGATAATTGAGCTGGATCTGAACAAATTCCGTTTCCGGATGATCGTTCAGAAGCCTGGTCAGAAGCTCGGGACTTCCGTGGAAAGAAAAGCCGAAATGCCTGATCTTCCCAAGCTCTTTCATTTTAAGTCCCCATTTGAAGCAGTCGTATTTTACATAGTTGTCGTAATTGGCGCCGTCTTCGATCGAGTGAAGAAGATAAAAGTCAAAATAATCAACGCCGGTGCGTTGGCACTGTTCATTGAAGATCCTGTCGACATCGCTTTGCTGCTTTATTTCCCAGGCAGGGAGCTTGGTCGCGAGCATGAAATCTTCTCTCGGATAGCGGCTTACAAGCGCTTTTCCCGCGGCTGACTCGGAATTGCCGTTGTGATAGATATAGGCAGTGTCGAAATAATTAAATCCCGCCTGCATATATTTGTCCACCATCCGGCAGACATGATCGATATCGATCTTTCCATCGTTTTCAGGGAGTCTCATCAGGCCGAAACCCAGTTTCGGCATATTTTTCATTTCTATACTCATATACTTACTCCCTTATCAGATCATCATCCTGTAGATCTCGGTGCAGTCTTTTTCATCGAGCTTTACAAAGCCGTTGAGACTGCCGGTTCTGCCGTTTCCGTTGCAGAGTACATCCACAAGCTTCGGGATATCCTCTTCCTTTGCTCCGAGCTCATCGAAATTCTTAGGCATGCCTATGGAGATAAGGAAGTGTCTGAAGGCTTCGATTCCCTCCAAAGCAGTGTTTTCCGGATGATCAAAATCCATCTGGCATCCCCAGACGCGGACCGCGACCTTGGCAAAACGCATAACGTCGTGGTTCATGACATAGGTGAATACCGCGGGCATGGTAACGGCAAGTCCTGCGCCGTGGGCACAGTCATAGAGCGCTGAAAGCTCATGCTCGATGTCGTGGCTGTTCCAGTCCTGACTTCTTCCGACACCGCAGGAATTATTATGAGCCATCATGCCGGCCCACATTATGTTCGCGCGCGCTTCGTAATTATTCGGATCCTTGACGGCCTTCGGTCCCTCCTGCTTCATCGTAAGGAGGAGTGCTTCGATCAGGCGGTCGGTGACTTCGACATCCTTTGTATTGGTCAGATATCTTTCATAAAGATGTGCCATGATATCCGTGATCCCGGCTGCGGTCTGGAACGGCGGAAGGGTCTGGGTCAATTCAGGATTAAGGATACTGAATTTAGGGCGGATGGCATTGCCGGTGGCGCCTCGCTTAAACATCCCTTCCTCTTTTGTGATGACCGAATCGGGACTTCCCTCGCTTCCCGCGGCGGATATGGTCAGAACCGTTCCTACAGGAAGAGCTTTTTCGATCAGCTTGCCGCTGTAGAAATCCCAGAAATCTCCGTCATAAACGGTTCCGGCAGCGATCGCTTTTGAGGAGTCGATAACGCTTCCGCCTCCTACTGCAAGTATGAAATCGACCTTTTCCCTGCGGCAGAGGTCGATACCTTCATATACAAGACCACTCCTTGGGTTAGGCTTGACTCCGCCCAACTCTATATAAGGAATATTCTCCTTTTTCAGGGAGTTTATCACTCTGTCTAAAAGTCCGGAGCGCTTTGCGCTGTTGCCTCCGTAATGAATAAGGACCTTGCTTCCGCCGAACTGCTTAACATAGCTTCCGGCTTCGTTTTCGGTCTGTTTTCCGAACACAAAAAACGTAGGCGAGTAAAAAGTAAAATTCTCCATAAGTCTTCCCTCTCTTTCTCTACACGGCAAGCAG
>JAILQK010000053.1 GCA_024699045.1 Lachnospiraceae bacterium
AATAAATGAAAACAAAAATCTATACTCTCCGGTCGCAAAGAATAGTCTAACCCCGAACGAAAATAAATTAGGCCACAGTACAAAACAATCAAACCACGACCGCAAAACAGTCAATCTACAACCGCAAAACAGTCGAACCACGGCCGCAAAAAACATTCAAGCCGTAGCACAGCGTGCACGCAGTACTGCGGCTTGATACTTATCATTCGAATTCGATAGTTCCTGTGGGCTTTGCCGTCACATCATATAGACAGCGGTTTATCCCTTTCACTTCATGGGTAATACGATAAGATATCTTTTCGAGAAGCTCCCAGTCTATGCGTTCGATGGTAGCCGACATTGCATCTTTGGTGTTGACTGCTCTTATTATGCATACCCATTCAAAGGCCCGCTTGCCATCCTTGACTCCCGTCGCCTTCATATCGGGTACGACCGTGAAGTACTGCCATACCTTCTTGTCGAGGCCTGCCTTTGCGAACTCTTCTCTGAGGATCGCATCCGATTCGCGCAGTGCCTCGAGACGGTCTCTCGTGATCGCTCCGGTACACCTCACTCCAAGTCCCGGTCCGGGGAAGGGTTGCCTGTTTACCATCTCATCGGGAAGTCCCAGTGCGGATCCCACAACTCTCACCTCGTCCTTGAAGAGAAGCTTCAGGGGCTCCACGAGTTCGAGCTTCACATCCTCGGGAAGCCCACCCACGTTGTGGTGCGCTTTTATACCATCCTTGCTCTCAAGTATGTCGGGATATATCGTCCCCTGACCGAGGAACCCGACTCCGCTTATCTTAGCTGCTTCTTCATCAAATACCTTAATGAACTCTCCACCAATGATCTTACGCTTTTGCTCAGGATCGCTAACGCCCGCCAATAGATCCAGGAAGCGGTCTGTTGCGTCGACATAGATGAGATTGGCGCCGAGCTGCTTTTCAAATACATCTATGACCATCTGACTCTCACCCTTACGCATGAGTCCATGATTAACATGGATACATGTCAGCTGCTTGCCGACGGCCTTTATGAGGAGTGCCGCAACTACCGATGAGTCCACCCCTCCGGAGAGCGCCAGAAGTACCTTGCCGTCTCCGATCTGTGCCCGGAGCTTTTCAACCTGATCCTTTATGAAAGCATCTGCCTGCCCTTTAGTCGCTATCCTCTCCATCGAATCGGGTCTGATGTTTTCACTGTTCGCATAATAATCGCTTCTGCCGTCTGCCATATAACTACCTCCTTAAAAGTATATTTATGTCTGAATGATCACAATTATTCAAGACTATTGATAAAGTCCTCAGCGGGATCGTTCACATGACAACAACTTAGTTGTCGACTATTTTCCGATCATTTATCCTTTTCCGGGGTCGGAACAATCTCTATAGCATAATCCGGCAACTCACCCAATGGATCTACGGTTTCATAATTAAAGGCCATGTGCTTACAGATGAAGGAGCCTTCTTCATTTTCTGTCAGCTTATTTATATGCTCAGAATTAAGCTTATTAATCTGCTCTGACGTTTTCTGATCATACGGTTCCATGAACATTTCACTCATGACGGAAACAAAAGAATTACACGCAGGCGCCTCCGTATTCTCAGCGGTTAACGTCGAGTTGATCATATATTTTACCCCTGCCAGCATACTCTCTTCCCTCAATGGATCATCGATTGATGAAATAAGTATATCATCTCCGTTATCAAGATGTATGACATATTCATAGCCCTCCTGATCCCCTTCATAATCACCAATCCTGCCGGAATCACAGCCCTTCAAATGCATCTTATATCTTATGACAGTCTCATAATCCCATATGCTTATATCAAAATATGAGAAGTCTTCGGAAAGCCCTGTCGGTATGCTTTCAATCTTATCCGCATTCGGTAGGATAAATCTTTCCTGTATCAACGAATTCAGATTTCCAGAAAGAAAATAAAGAATAAATCCCACTATAATACAGACAGCCACTGGGATTACCGGCATTCTGTAGTCCTTATTCCTTCTGTATCGTATTGTTGATATCACCAGAAAAACCTGTGAAAAAAGGAAAAATGAAGCCGAAAGAAGTGTCAGTACCTTGACAAGAGGATAACACATTGCTTTCTCGTCAAAGAAAATGCTTATAACCATTATTAAGCTGACCAGTCCCACGATAACGCCCA
The DNA here is from genome assembly GCA_024699045.1 of Lachnospiraceae bacterium. Taxonomy (GTDB): domain Bacteria; phylum Bacillota; class Clostridia; order Lachnospirales; family Lachnospiraceae; genus NK4A144. The sequence goes on from JAILQK010000053.1 coordinate 2,151, forward strand.
ATACCGTAAAGACAACACTTAGTATTACATGC
>JAILQK010000101.1 GCA_024699045.1 Lachnospiraceae bacterium
CGCTGTTCGATATCGACGAGGACGAACTCGAAGCATGAAAGAGCGGTTGGCGGAATCCGGAAACGGAATAAGCGGCCTTCTATGGCGCAACTTGTAACCTTGCACTTGAGCCGTAGGGGTGCCTTAATGAGCAGACACTAAATTAGATTCCAAGATGGTATAAGGGTACCTTGACCACCACAGCCGAATCCTCCACCCTGTTCACGATCTGCGGCCATTCACTGCTCCTGGATAACATAGCTCCATATCCTAACTTTTTTAATATCTTCGGTCACAATCTTAATGAGATTAAGCGTTCGTCTGAAGTTTTCATAACCAGGATTCAAATACATAGCCATAATAGAGCCTCCCGCAAATACAGGAATCTACCAGCAATATGTGGCTATTTATCGAGAGATGAATAAACCATCCGTCTATCTCACTTCCCATCCATTCACATCACGCTCTTTGGAATCGAAGTTTACTCCAATCTTTAACAGCTTGCGCCGGTCTGCAGCGTAGGGTTTGGCATAGCCCATCTCCTCGATCTGCTTTAATGCTTCTTCCGTGCTCCTGTCACGCTTAAATTCAAAGATATAGACATAATCATCCGTCTCCACGATACAGTCCGCCCTGCCTTTGGCGCTGTGAATCTCCGTGAAGGTATACTGCCCCAGCAGCATAAACACGATATAGATCACGTTCTGGAAGTTCTGCTCCACTGCTTTTTCATCCATTGGATAGGGCAGGCGTGCAAACAGCGCCGTAAAGCGGTCTCTTAGGGCATCCGTATCCCCCTTACGTATATCCAGCACAAAACTCCGCACATCCAGAGGATTTGTCTCCTGCTCCGCACACAGATAGTACGGCGCCAGACTTTTTAAAAAGCCGTATTTTATCTCTTCATTCGGATAGGACAATGCATAGCTTCTGAATTCCTTATCATAAGCTTTGATCGTGAGGTAGCCGGTCTGATAAAATAGAGGGATCGGATCATCGCTCTCCACCCGATAGTCCGTAAGACTCCCCTCTTCCACATAGAATTCATCTCCGGTAAAGCGTTTTGCATCAAAACCGGAATTTTTCAGCTTCTCGATCAGAAAGGTCGGCGTCCCCGTAGCGAACCAGTACATGCCGAAATTCTTATCCGCAAATGCATTCAACAAACTGAAGGGATTGTATACTCCCTCTGTATCAGCCCCAAAATGATAACCATCATACATTTTTTTCAACCTGACCAGACAACTCTCGTAATCCATCCCCTCATTTTGAGCAAGCTGCTCTATTTCGTCCGCAAAGGTATCCGTCATCTCCGGCTGGGTGATCCCGCAGATCCTGTTATACTCCGGAAGCAGTGAAATATCCCTGAGCTGGTTCAGATCACTGAAGATGCTTACTTTTGAAAACTTGGTCACTCCCGTTAAAAGAACAAACCTCAGATAATGATCATAGCTTTTCAATGTGCTGAAAAACCCTTTAAAAACCGCTTTGTTATGCTCAAGTCTCTCCAAATCCGATTCCAAAAGCGCCTTATCGTATTCATCCACCAGGACGACTGCGTTCTTCCCGGTCTTTTCCACCGCTTTGACCAGCAAATACCGGAAGCGCTCCTCTAAGGGGGTTTCGTTTCGCTCATCACCGTATACTGCCTCCCATTCTTTCAGATGTTCCGCGAGCACCTCCTCAAGAGCAGTATTACTTTTAAAATTCTTTTTATTGAAATCAAAATAAAATACCGGATACTTCTGCCAGGCATCCGGTCCGTCTCCCTCCAGTTCCATGATCTTAAGACCGGTAAAGAGTTCCTTCTTTCCCTCAAAATAAGCCCGCAGCGTCGATAAAAACAGGCTTTTCCCAAAACGTCGGGGACGGCTCAGAAAATAGGGCAGACCGCTTTTGGCGAGCCGGTACACATAATCCGTTTTATCCACATAGACATATCCGTCGCGGATCAACCGTTCAAAATCCTGTATCCCGATCGGTAATTTCCTGTCCGGCACCATCTTCCTTATCTCCTTGCAAATATACCTGTCAGTTTTGTCTTTCTCTGCTTGAATTATAACAAAACCCCGATTCGAAAACAACGGAACCCTGCGGGACCGGGGGACGGTATCAATCCTTCACGGTCGATTGCTTCTTCATGTTTCGTTGCCGTACCATGATAACCTAAAAGTATGATTTCATGTACTCAATATCATGTGTTTCTCACACCGAGCCGTTCAAGATATAGTTGATCGCGTAGTGTTACTTCTGTTGAGAAGCGTCTCGTCCGTAATGCCGACGAGATTTCAACGGTTTCG
>JAILQK010000130.1 GCA_024699045.1 Lachnospiraceae bacterium
ACAACGCCTCCCCACAAAAGATTGGCAAACCATTTCAGTTTGGCGCTGAGCGGGATGACCCTCTCTCTGCTCTCTTGATCCTCTTTTTCTGCAAGGCTGATCTCTTTTTTCTCCTCAGCCTTTTCTGCTGCCGTTACGATCAACGCTGTTGCTGCCGGTACAATAAAACATGCCATGCTATCACCTCCAAAACTGCATAAAAATGTACTTCGGTCTCTTTATAATCCCGGTCACGGTCTTTGCCATGGCCACATCATCTCGGGTTTCTCAGACCGATGACGCCGGGGTTGCCGCCGCATCGGTTGTAGTCGTTGTTGTCGCCGCGGTTGTCGCTGTCGCCGCGGTTGTCGTTGTCGACGCGGTTGTCGTTGTCGCTGCAGTTGTCGCTGTCGCCGCGGTCGTCGCGGTTGTCGTTGTCGCTGCCGCCGCATCAGTTGTCGCCGTTGTTGCTGCCGCCGCATCTGTTGCAGCCGTTGTTGTCGTCCCCGCTGTTGCGGTTGTTGCTGCCGCATCTGTTGCGGTTGTTGCTGCCGCATCCGTTGCGGTTGTTGCTGCCGCATCCGTGGTCGTTGTGGCCGCTGCTGCTGTCGCATCCGTAGTCGTCGTGGCCGCTGCTGCCGTCGCATCCGTGGTCGTCGTGGCCGCTGCTGCCGTCGCATCCGTGGTCGCCCCATCTGTCGTTGAAGCAGCCTGATCGGATGCCGTTCCCGTATTCGAAGTATCCGATATGCCGTCCGTCTCACCGGTAACGGTTGCGGGATCCTCAGTACCGGTCCCTTCCGCTGTCTCTTGCGATGCCGTATCCGCAGCAGTACTCCCGCCGTTCGACTGCCCCGCTTTGGCTGCCGCGGAAACGCCGGACACAGCTCCGGCCTTTGCTGCAACAGAAGTTCCTCCGGTATTATATGCTATGTTATCATCTGCCGTAGACAATGTCATGCAGCTGGAATCGATGATCTTATAAAGCTCGGAGGTAGCCTCCAGATTCCAGTCAAGCGGATTTGAATACTGCTGATCCTGTCTTAATATCGAACCGTTGGCAAGCATGGAATTATCTCCGGGCCTGCTCTGGCTTTCAAGATAGTTAAGATAATCCGTTATAAATGCCAGTGAATCATCATAGACCGTATCTCCGTTTTCGTCTTCGCTCTCTCCCTTGATGAATTTTGCCTCAAAATCTGCCGTATCGGTATATCTGTTCCCGGAAATGTTACTTACTATATCGTCCAGAGTATAGAACCCGTCGCCGGTCCCGTGCAGTCTTGAAAGGATAGAGCTCATTCCGCTCCTGATCGCATTTATATTTATGCTGCCGTCTGCATTGTTTACGGTAAGACCGATATCCTCGGCGGCAAGCTTACTCAGATAAACGCATGCCAGATATCCCGCCACATATGCACTTGCGGTATTATTAGAGCTGTTGCAATTGCTCAGATCATAAATATAATCATCTTCGAGCGTATCATCCATATATGCGCTACGGATACTCTCCTGTGTATATAAAACATTCCCGGTGTACCGCAAAAGATTATCATCAAAGCTTCCCCGCTCATTCTCATCGGAAAGCGACTGTAACATATATGACCTGAACTGATAGATATTTTCCACGGAAGAAGCCGTCCCCTCTATAAACCAGTTAGGAAAGGAACTTTCTCCACACATTCCATAACGATTGTAATCATCCATAAAGGCATGCATCATCTCATGGACTATGGTGTTCGACAATGTCGACTTGCTGCTCTCATCAAAATACCATTTTCCCGTGGTCGAATCCTGCTTCACCAGAGTAGTTACATCAACCGCAAGGACATATCTGTATTTCATGTCCGTGGAATAGCCTCCCATTACCAATGCAAGAGCGCCGGGTACCGTCGGAGTGTTATCTATTGTACCTGAATTATAATACAGATAGAGGCCGATCTGGGTTCCGAGTTCCTTCCCCGCAGTTGATTCCGCAAAACACGGAAAGCTGTTTCTCAGAAGATTGACCGCCTGCGGCTCAAGCCGGTTCTTGATGACATCTACCAGCCATGACAGTACCTCGGGTCCTAATATCTCTATCGCCATATTATCACAGTGTATCCGTACCTGACTTGGTACAAATACCTGTGGAGTCGACTCCTTTTTGACGGTCTTTTCGGAATCCGAAGAATTATTCCCTGAATCCCAGCCGGGATAGATGCTCGGAGCTCTGCCCAAAACCTCAGGGCTAAACATTATGTAAACTATTCCTGTGGAAGAATCATATATATATACGATCTTGCTGAGATCATATGTCGCGGATATAAACGCCGGAAATGACACAGAAAACTTCCCGCTGGCATCCATTCCCTCGATGTAACAATCCTTGGGAATATAAAAGATCATGGAAGGCATATATTTCTTTCCGGTCTCCGGAACCTTCGCGATATTGCCTGCGGCATCGATCCACATGACCGGGATATCCCAGGTGATCCCCTGCGATGTCGTCACGGTAGCGACCGTATCAAATGCCGTACCGACCACCGGCTCCGCAAGTCCGGTTATGCTTATTCCCGAAAGTCCCTTTTTCGATCCGTTCCCCCCTGCAGGCTCCGCCGCAAAAGCCGGGACGGAAAAACAGGAGCTTATCAGGATCGTCAACGCAAGTGTAAACCCTATCAGTCTGTTAACTGTTTTCATTTTATTCTCCCCTAAAAGTATAAAACACAACCTTGACAGATTATATAATACTTTTTTATGTAAATCAATTAAAATGTATGGCCCGTTGGCATATAAGGATCATAGTGAACCCCGGTCCTGCGTTTTTACTATGATCTCCGGGATCATATGCTTCCCCAGCTTATCGGCAACGAACTGCTGCAGGGCCCCATCGTCGATATCCTTTTCGCATTTGAGCTCCGCCTTGATATGAAACAGGTTGTTCTCTCCGTATTCGATGGAAGCTTCTGCCGATCCTATTCCCGGGAAGCTCTCCATTGTGCGCTCAAGCTCAAACAGGTTTATGAAGAACCTGCCGCCCAGCGTTTCCCTCATAACGGTGCGTCCGGCCTGATATAAAGCCTCAACCTTCCAGTCGGGGGTGATACGGGCCTCGATCCCGGTATCATATAGCGTTCCGGGAGAATACAGGCTTTCTATCGTACCGCTCCCTCCCTTTACGGGCTGATCAAGGATGTATAGCTCTCCCCATGCGCCATACGGTTTTTTCAGACCGTATTCATCAAGGATATAAGCCTTTACCGGAGTATCTCCCGAAGGTACCACGTCATATCCGAGCGAAGCGTTAAGCTTGTCAGCCTCTATCGAAAAATGCTTGGGATAAAGCCTTGCGGAAAGATGATCCTTGAGTTTTCTGGCCGATGTTTCCTCCGGCAGGGCCTTTATTATGTCCTCAAACACATTCATAAAGACCTCGAGCATATTCCTGTCAAAACGATTTTCCCAATATCTCAGCTCATAAGTATATCCTTCATTTACCGCATAGATCATCAGATGGAAGGGCAGGGAATCAAGCTGTATCTTTATCCCCTCCGCCTCTTCTCCTCCGATCCTGGGGATATTGAGCAGATCCCCCTGATACTGGATGAACATCTCATCGGCATGCTGGCTCGACATGTGAGTCTCCATGGTATGCAGTATCTGATCGGCATTTCGTTTAAGAAGCTGCTCCACGGTCTCATGAGGTATCCGCCTGTATCTGAATATATATGTAGCGAAAAACGAACCCGCCAGTCTGACCCATCTGCCGTCAGTCCTTCCGTTGTGTATGCTGGTTATGGGTATGTCTCCCGTCCCGCTGAACAGGCTGACTGCGTAGCTGAACGCCGTAAGGAAAAGGACGTTTTCCGAAACTCCGTTCTCTGTACAGAAGCCCTGAACATCTTTTTTGGTAAGACTGTGAAACTTTCCCTTTAAGACCGCATTATGAGCCTTCCCGAGATCATAGCTGTCCATTTTGGCAAGGATGCTCCGCCTTATCCCAAGTCCGTTAAGCAGATCCTTAAAGAAAGCTATATCCTTGTCACGAAGACCCGCCTCTTCTCTTTTGTACTCATCCAGGATATATTCATAAAAACTGTATCCCGATCTCTTTACCGGCTTATCCATATACAGAGCATTGAGATCCTCTATGAGGATGTTCATGGTCATCCCGTCTCCGATGATATGCGCGACATCAAAGAAGAAATAATCAGCCTCTTCCGTCTCATAGATCCCTATATGATAGAGGTTTTCACCCGGGGTATAGGTATACGGGAAAAGCAGGCTTTTCCTTTTCTTTTCCCACTCTGCATCGTCAAGCTTCAGCCTCTCGATATATACCTCGCGATCATCATCCCGGTGATTCTCAAGCTTTCCGTCTGCTCCCGGTTCGATCCTGTCCGATAATATGGGATGAATGGTAAACAGCTTTCTTACTGCCTCTTCCAGACGGTCAGGATCCACTTTATCGCTTATCCTGAAGAAGAAAGGCAGATTTGCCGTTGTATTCCCCCTCATAACATAAGCAAAGAACATCTGCAGCCGTGTCAGGGGATAAGTCTCCAATACCGGATGATCCGACACCCCTTCCCCGGTCTTTTCGTCCCACATTTTTGCAAGCTTCCCTACCGTAGGATTTTCCATGAGCTCGGTAAGGCTTAGTGAAAAACCGCATTCATCCTGCAGGGAGGTGAGAAGCATGATGCTTGCAAAAGAATCAAGACCTGCGGTATAGAGATCCGTATCCGTTCCGAATCTCCGGTTTCCGATGCAGGACGCGCAAAGCTCATAGATCTTCTTTTCGGCCTCGCTTTCAGGCAGTTTAAGGTTTGCCTTCTTTTCCTTCACGGATCTTCTCTCTTCAAAAAAGAGGCTTCTGATTATCTTTTTTGATGTGGTCTTCTTAAATCCCGTCCGTCTGATCCCGGTCTGAACGATCTGCTTAAATAACGGGAGTTTTTTATTAAGCCGCTTGACGAGTTCCTCTGCTTCGGGAAGCACGTTGTCGATCCCGGCGCTTTCGGCATATTTGAAGTCCGGATATATCTCACATTTCAGTATGTCGTCTTCACCGAAAACGATGACCTCCTTAACCAGCGGTTCCGTGGCAAATAAGCTCTCGAGCTCCTCCGGAGCGACATTCTCGCCGTTACTTAAGATGATCAGATTTTTAAGGCGTCCGGTGATATAGACAAAGTTCTCATCGTCTGTATATCCGATGTCTCCGGTATGAAGCCACCCGTCATCCGTGAAAGCTTCCTTGGTAAGCTCAGGATCCCCGTAATACCCTTTCATCACAAACGGGGACCTGACCTGGATCTCGCCGTTATCGGCTACCCTCAGCTCCACATGATCCAGAAGATAGCCGGCAGAGGACATCTTATCCGATCTGTCACACTCCGCCTGCGATATGACCGGGGAACATTCACTCATACCGTATCCCTGGCCGATACGTACTCCCATGCCATGATATTTCTCCGCCAGCTCCTGAGGAAGCCCGCCTCCTCCGCAGACGATACGGGATATCCTTTTGCCATAGACCTGATGGAGCGCGTCTCTCTCGGTAAGTCCGGGATCGGCCGCCATAAGCGAAACGATCTTATTGTAAAGAGCTTTGGCTATCATTGGCACCATAAATATAAGCACCGGCTCAAACATGCGAAGATGCTTGCCAAGCAATGAAAGAGGCCCGTTAATGCAAAGCGTCCCTCCGCAATACATTACATGCAAAACGTCAGTATTTATACAAAAAGCGTGATGTATCGGAAGAACATTGAGAACCACCCGCGGTTCCGGGTCATCTACGGCCTTTGCCGCCAGAACGTTTCCGACAAGATTGGCATTTGTGAGCATGACTCCCTTGCTGTGTCCCGTAGTGCCTGAAGTGAACAGGATCATGACAAGATCATCCGGGGCAACACCGTCCAAAGCTCCGTCGCAGGACCAGCCTGTCCCGGGGAATCTGGGATCCATCAGGACATCATTGAGACAGGAAGTCTTTTTAACCGACTGAAGCGAGTAATACTCTCTTATCTTCGGACATATCGGCTTCAGATCCGCGATGAGCGGCTCATGCTCCCAGTCGTAAAAAAGGATATCGACATCGGCCCTGTTCAGACAGTCTGCAAGGTGCTCAAGATCCATCTGGCAATCCAGCGGCACCACGATATTCCCGGAAGCCATCACCCCCATCAGGGTGGCGATATAATAAACACTTGAAGATCCGAAAAGTCCTACCTTGACCTGCCTGCCGAGCTCTCCGCGATATCCGTTGATAAACGATCCGATTATCCGGCAAAGCTCTCCGAACCTCTCATAAGATATATCATAAACCACATCATCTTCACGCTCATATCGAAGATATGCCACGTCCGGATGTTCGGCGATACTCTTTTCAAGAAGCTCTCTTACTGTTCTTGTGTTTTCATATGTGATCATAGTTTCCCCCTCTTTGATCATGACCTGCTGCGTTACGGACGAACCTATGCCTTCATTGTATTATGATACTCCCAAAAGCTTATCCAGCTCTCCGACCAGGAGCCCGATCTCAGGCTTGGTCATCTGAACATCGGCGCCGAGCTGTTCTCCTTTTTTTCTGGTAGAATCGTTTATCATTGATGAAAAGATAACTACTTTAAGATGTGAAGTGTCCTTACCCTCTTTTATAAGCTTTGTCAGCATATGACCGTCCATCAGCGGCATCTCGATATCGGTGATGACACAACGGACATGCTTGTCCAAAACTCCTTCATCCCTCCATTGACATATAAGATCCCAGGCTTCTTTTCCGTTAGTGGTGTGCGTGAGGTTTGTATACCCGGCCTTGCCGAGTGATTCTACGATAAGCCTGTTGAGAAGCACCGAATCTTCGACTACAAGGATCGGAATGTCTATACGTCCGCGATCCTCGAGCTCATCCATTTCATGTACCTTGAGCCCGGTATCGGGATTTATGTCCGAAACGATCTTCTCAAAATCAAGAACGATGATCAAAGTACCGTTATGCTTTACGATCCCGGTGGTAAGTCCCTCTTCGAGGGGTCCGGTCGCACCGTTCGGTTTCATTATATCCTTCCAGGACGAAGTATGTATCCCCTTTATCGAGTCTACATGAAATGCCATGTTTAATGAATTGAAATTCGTAAGTATGAAATTTCCCACGGGATCCGAATCGCCGAGTCCCAGGGCATGCTTGAGATCCACCACGGTGATCATCTCATCCCTGGGCATGAATATGCCCTCAATGCTGGGATTCGCTTTCGGTACCGCCGTCAAAGGCTGATAATTGATGATCTCCTTAACCTTTGCCACGTTTATCCCGAAAGAACGTCCGCATATGTCAAACACAAGAAGATCCAGCGCACTGGTATCATCTTTTTTCAATACATTAACATCCATATCTTCACCTCACAGAGTATTCATCCCATTATACATCAAAAAGGTGACAAAGAAACTCTTCTTTTGTCATCTTTTGAAAAAACGCAAATGGATTGTCCCCGTGTCACGGTCTTAAGCCAGATCCTCAAGGATCTGTTCCGCCGCTCTTTTCCTTGATATCCCGTTACCCATTGCCTGTTTGCCGATATAACGGTGCGCCTCATCCTCCGTCATCTCTTTTTTCTCCACAAGGAGGATCTTGGCTCTGCTGACGATGCGGATCTCCTCCATCTTTTCCTCGATGTTGACTGTCTTCTTTTCCAGACGGTGCATGCGGTTCTGTATCGCGACCAGAAATCTTATGGCTTTGTCGATCCTTCCGGGAACGGAAGGCTTCTCTATCACAAGCACCCCGTGATCCGTTACCTGCTCGAGCACATCCTCATATACGTTCTGAGGCGTAACCAGCAGCACCGATGCTCCGCATTTTTCGGTCACATCCATGCAGAATTCCTCCCCGTTCTCATCGGGAAGCGGCGAATTTACGACCACCAGGTCGTAATATCTCTCAAGAATGCAGCGTCTTGCCATCGCCGCACTTTTTCTTATATCAATGGTCATAAAGCCCGCGAGCGACTTCCTGACCAGCGCATCAAACTGTCCGGATGAAGATACGATCAGTATGGAGTGATATATGTCTTCTTTTTTTGCCATTTATTACCCCCGGCATTCCATACATTAAAGCCTTCCAACATTCTCATGAGATATAAGTTCTGATTATCCCTTCCGGAACTATCCCCTTAACAAAACCACTGTTTTCCGCAAGCTTCACGGCCTCTCTCCTGGAACCCGGCAGGAGCATCGCCTCCTTTGACATCTCTTCGGGAAGCTCAAGCTTTCTTTCTATCCCTTCAAGTCCCGCATGTATGAGCAGGGCATATACAAGGTACGGATTGCTGGAAGCATCCGGAGATCTGAGTTCCACACGGGTCTTATCCTTATAGGTTTCGATATACATCAGTTCCGACTCTCCCGCGCTCGACCAGTTCACCTTATCCGGAGCGGTATTGCTGCCAAGCCTTGAATATGAAGCCGCCGTGGGATTCAGGAAAAGTGTGATATCCCGGATCCTTTCTATTATCCCTGCCGCGGCATACCTTACAACATCGTGTCCCTCGCTGTCTATCGCATAGATATTAATATGATATCCGTTGCCCGGGTTTTCCGGGAGCGGCATTGGGGAAAAGTCCGCCACGAGCCCATTCCTGTCCGCCACCGTACTGACCACCATCTTAAAGGTCGTCATCTGATCCGCAGCCTTCAAGGGCTTGGCATAATGGAAATCGATCTCGTTCTGCCCGGGTCCCCTTTCGTGATGAGATCTTTCCGGGGTAAGTCCCATCCTTTCTATCGTAAGCGATATCTCTCTCCTGACATTCTCACATTTATCGAGCGGGGCTATATCCATATAGCCGGCCTTATCGTAAGGGATCTTGGTCGGGTTTCCCTCATCGTCTTTTACGAAAAGATAAAATTCACTCTCCGTTCCGAACCTGAACTCGATCCCGGCATCCCTGGCTTTTTGTTCGGCTTTTTTGAGTATCCCTCTGGTATCGGCCTCCGAGATCTCGCCTTCAGGAGTGAGCATGTCGCAGAACATGCGCAGCACCTTGCCGCTGTCCGGTCTCCAGGGGAGGATCGCCATGGTATCCGGATCCGGTTTAAGATAAAGCGTGGAACAGGAGCAGTCCTTCATTCCCTCTATCATTTTGGAATTGATCGATGCGCCGTCCTCAAAAGCTTTCCTGACCTCTCCCGGCGAAACGGAGATGTTTTTCTGAACGCCGAATGCATCCCGGAAAGCAAGACGTATGAATTTCACATCCTCCTCTTCAATAAATTTCAACACTTCATCAACCGAATAGATCATATTTCCTCCTTTTCAGCCGAACCTGCGTCCGGTCATAACGATCCTTTCTATATGACACTTATCCTTGGCGAGATATCCTCAAGAACATCCAGCAGGATCCTTACGGTATCAAGAGATGTAAACATCGTGATCCCGTTCATTATAGCGCATCTCCTGATCTCTACGCCATCCTCATAATGAACTCCCGATAATATTGCCCTGGTATTTATGATATAACTCACATATCCTGCCCTAATCGAATCCAGGATCTCTCCGCTCCCTTCGCTGATCTTCCCGCGTATCCTGGTCCTTATACCGTGTTCCTTAAGGAATCTCCCGGTTCCCGCCGTGGCCTCGATATTGAATCCGAGCTCATAAAAACGCCTGATCAGAGGAAGCGCCTCCTCTTTATCCTCATCCGCGAGCGTTACCATGACGGTCCCGTATTCCTTCATCTTGATCCCCGATGCCTGCAGCGCTTTGTACAAAGCCCGTTTAAGGCTGCGGTCGTAGCCTATGGCCTCTCCCGTGGACTTCATCTCAGGAGAAAGATAGGCGTCCATCCCGTTAAGCTTCTCAAAGGAAAATGCCGGTGCCTTCACATACCAGAAATCCTTTTCGTTCAGGATCTTATCCGCGATCCCCTGCTCCTTAAGACTCTCTCCGAGCATTGCCTTTATCGCGATATCGACAAGCGACACTCCGGTGGATTTGGACAGGAAGGGCACGCTCCTCGAGGCCCTGGGATTGACCTCGATAATATAAACGCTCTCATCCTTGTCCACGATGAACTGTATATTGTACAGTCCGCATATCCCGATCCCGACGCCGAGCTTCTTTGTATAATCCCATATCGTCTGCTTAACCTTTTCGGAAAGCGAGAAAGGCGGATAAACGCTGATGCTGTCACCCGAATGAACGCCCGTGCGCTCTACAAGCTCCATGATCCCGGGAAGGAAGACACTCTCTCCGTCACAGACGGCATCGACCTCAACCTCCTTGCCCACGATATATCTGTCCACAAGGACCGGCTTATCCTTATCGACTTCCACGGCGTTCTTCAGATAATGTACGAGCATCTCTTCGTTGGCGACGATCTCCATCGCCCTTCCCCCGAGCACAAAGGAAGGTCTTACCAGTACCGGATAGCCGATCTCCCCTGCGGCCCGCACGCCGTCCTCGATATTGGTAACGGCTACTCCTTCGGGATGCGGGATCTCCAGTTTTTTTATCATCGCTTCAAATGCATCCCGGTCCTCGGCCGTGAATATCGCCTCTGTTCCGGTACCGATGATCTTTACCCCTTTTGCGGAAAGAGGTCCTGCAAGATTTACCGCCGTCTGTCCGCCGAGCGTAGTGATCACGCCGACGGGCTTTTCCATATCGATGATGTTCATGATATCCTCGACGGTAAGCGGCTCAAAATATAGCTTGTCGGCCGTTGTATAGTCGGTGGAGACCGTCTCGGGATTATTGTTTATCACGATCGCTTCATAGCCCATCTCATGGATCGTTCTTACCGCATGCACGGTCGAATAATCGAACTCGACTCCCTGTCCTATCCTTATCGGTCCCGATCCAAGCACGATGATCTTTTTATTGTCGGAGACCAGAGACTCATTCTCATCCTCGTATGTGGAATAAAAATACGGCACATAGCTCTCAAATTCACTGGCACAGGTATCGATCATCTTGTATACGGGGCGTATCCCGTATTCCTTCCTGAGACGGCTTATATCCTCCTCACTGCATCCCGAAAGCTCCGAGATATAGGAATCGGAAAACCCCATGCGCTTGGCCTCATAAAGTATATCCTTCGCGGGGAGACGCTTTTCATCTGCCGAAGGATGACAAACGCTTTCAAGCTTCTTTTCGAAATCAACGATATTTTTTATCTTATCGAGAAAGAACATATCGATCTTTGTCCTCTGGTAGATCGCCTGAGGGTCCGCACCGAGCCAGAGCAGCTCGGAGATCGCATAGATCCTGTCGTCAGTCCCCTCTTCAATGTATGACAGGAGCTTATCGACCGCCTCTTTCTTATTGTCGGGCTCGCTTTTGTCGGAAAGATTCTTGATGTCGAATTTCTCAAGGTGTATATGGTTCTTTCCGTCTTCCAGCGACCGTACCGCTTTAAGCAGGCTTTCCTCCATGGTCCTTCCGATACTCATGGTCTCTCCCGTGGCCTTCATCTGTGTGGAGAGCACATTGGATGCGAGCGTGAATTTATCAAACGGGAATCTGGGCATCTTGGTAACCACATAATCAAGGGCCGGCTCAAAGCATGCCGGGGTATTCGCCAGCATGATCTCGTCGAGATCCATCCCTACGGCGATCTTTGCGGAGACCCTGGCGATAGGATATCCGCTTGCCTTTGAGGCCAGAGCGGACGAACGCGAGACTCTTGGATTTACCTCTATCACATAATAAGCAAACGATTCAGGATCGAGCGCGAACTGGACATTACAGCCGCCTTTGATCTTAAGGGCCCGGATGATCCTCAGGGCGCTGTCCCTCAGCATATGAAATTCCTTGTTCGTAAGGGTCTGGCTCGGCGCGACCACTATGGAATCCCCGGTATGTATCCCTACCGGATCCAGGTTTTCCATATTACATACCGTGATCGCGGTATCGTTTGCATCCCGTATCACTTCGTATTCGATCTCTTTGTAACCCTTGATGCTTTTTTCCACGAGGACCTGACGGACCGGTGACAGCGAAAGCGCCGTCTTCATCCTGTCCTTCATCTCCTCCTCATCCTTTGCGAAGCCTCCCCCCGTACCCCCGAGTGTAAAAGCGGGTCTTAAGATGACGGGATAGCCTATGACCTCCGCCGCCTTAAGTCCTTCTTCAATGCTCTCGGCTATCGCCGAGGGCACGACCGGTTCGCCGAGTTCTTCGCACAGCTCCTTAAATCTCTCCCGGTCCTCCGCCTTACGGATACTGTCCGCATCGGTTCCAAGGAGCTCGATCTCACATTCGTTCAGGATCCCTTTGTCATAAAGCTGAAGCGACAGGTTGAGTCCCGTCTGTCCCCCGATCCCGGGAACAATGGCGTCCGGCCTCTCGTACCTGCAGATACGGGCCATATATTCCAGGGTAAGCGGCTCCATATAAACCTTGTCCGCGATCTTCCCGCCGGTCTGTGATCCTCCCGGGACTTTATTCCCTCCGGTCTCAAGGCTGTCGGTGAGGATCCCTTCCTTGGAATTGTCCGTCATTATGGTGGCGGGATTTGAATTTGCAAGGATGACCTCATAGCCTTCTTCCTTAAGCGCAAGACAGGCCTGTGTCCCCGCGTAATCAAATTCGGCTGCCTGTCCGATGACTATAGGGCCGGAGCCTATCACAAGCACTTTTTTTATGTCGGTTCTCTTTGGCATCTTTTCTGTCCTCTTTTATCAGATCGAAGATCTCTTTTTCATCAGCTCCGCAAACCTGTCAAAAAGATAACTGCTGTCCTGCGGTCCCGGAGCGCTTTCGGGATGATACTGGACGGAAAATATACTGCCGTCCTCACTGTATAATCCCTCCACGGTATCATCGAGGATATTTATATGCGATACGATAAGTCCGGTCCCCTCAATAGAGCCGCTGTCTACCGCAAAGCTGTGATTCTGGCTCGTTATCTCTATCTTTCCCGTGCGGACATCCCGTACCGGGTGATTTCCGCCCCGGTGTCCGAATTTAAGCTTATATGTCCTTGCTCCGCAGGAAAGCGCAAGGAGCTGATGTCCGAGACAGATCCCGAACATTACCGTTTTTCCCCTAAGCTCCTTAAGAGTATTTATGACCTCAGGGACATCGCAGGGATCTCCGGGTCCGTTTGAGATAAAGACTCCGTCCGGATGCAGCGACAGGATCTCTTCGCTTGAAGTATCATACGGGACTATGGTGACGTTGCATCTTTTCCTGTTCATCATCCTTATGATATTGGTCTTGATCCCGCAGTCGATCGCGACAACGTTATACAGCGGATTTGAAGTCCGGCTGTACCATTTTTTCGGACAGGTACATCTCTTTACGGAATCATGAGGCACCGGAGCAGCTTCTATCATTTCCAGCGCCTTTTCCACCGATGTGTCCGCATCCGTTATTATGCACCGCCTGGAGCCAAGATCCCTTATGCTCCTTACGAGTTTTCTGGTGTCGATGCCCGATATCCCCGGAACATCGCTTTCCTCAAGCAGCTCCGGAAGGGATTTCGCCGATCTGAAATTGGAAGGCTCATCGTTGATATCACGTACGATCAAAGCCGCAGGTGATATCAGCCTGCTTTCATAATCTTCGGCGGTTATCCCGTAGTTTCCTATCAGCGGATAAGACATCACCACTGCCTGATCGGTATAGGACGGATCCGAGACTATCTCCTGATAACCGACCATCGAGGTGTTGAATACGATCTCGCATACCCTGTCCTTTATCGCTCCGAAGCCCTCTCCCGTATATACCGATCCATCCTCGAGTATCAGTTTCCTGACAGGTCTCATTTCGATGCCTCCGTGTCTTCCAGTGCCGCCCCGACAAATCCCTTAAACAGCGGATGCGGTCTGTTCGGTCTGGATTTGAATTCGGGATGATACTGTACACCCAGGTAAAACGGGTGATCCCTGAGCTCTACCGTCTCGATAAGTCTTCCGTCGGGAGATGTCCCCGAAAGACTTAGTCCCTTTTCTGTAAGTATCTCCCTGTAATCATTATTAAATTCATATCTGTGCCGGTGCCTTTCGGCGATCTCGGTCCTGCCGTAGCACCGCTCCATCAGCGATCCCGGTTCTATCCTGCACGGATAGCTTCCAAGTCTCAATGTTCCTCCCTTCTCGATATCCTCGGACTGTCCGGGCATAAAATCGATGACCTTATGCTCCGAAGCATCATGGAATTCACCGGAGCAGGCGTCTTTTATCCCCGCGACGTTCCTGGCATATTCGATAACGGCGATCTGCATTCCGAGACAGATCCCAAGATACGGGATCCGGTTTTCTCTCGCATACTGCGCCGCGAGGATCATTCCTCCGGTCCCTCTGTCTCCGAAGCCTCCGGGGACTATCACTCCGGAGATCCCTCTAAGTCTTTCTCTGATGTTCTCTTCGTTAAGCTCTTCGGAATCAAGCCATTCAACATGTACTCTTGAATCAAGCACAAATCCCGCATGGGTCAAAGCTTCTGCCACCGAAAGATACGCATCGTGAAGCTGGACGTATTTTCCCACCAGTCCGATAGTGACATCACGGCTCCTGTTCCTGATCCTCATGACCAGATCGTTCCATTCGGTAAGCTCGGGAGACTTCGCGCGGATTCCGAGTTCCCGGCACACTATTCCCGAAAAATTGCTCTTTTCAAGCATGAGAGGCGCTTCATAAAGGCTTTCCAGAGTCCGGTTCTCTATTACGCAGTCCTCCTTAACATTGCAGAACATTGAGATTTTTTTGAATATGCTTTCTTCCAAAGGTTCGTTGCATCTTAAGACGATGATGTCAGGGGTGATCCCCATTCCCTGAAGCTCCTTGACGGAGTGCTGGGTAGGTTTGGATTTGTGTTCATTGGATCCGTGAAGAAAAGGTACCAAAGTGACATGAATGAAGAGGCTGTTTCCCCCTCCGAGTTCCAGAGAGATCTGCCTTGCCGCCTCGAGGAAGGGCTGGGATTCTATATCACCGATCGTTCCCCCGATCTCCGTTATGACGATCTCGGCATCGGTCTCCTTCCCGGCCCGGTACACGAATTCCTTGATCTCGTTTGTGATATGCGGGATGACCTGAACGGTGGATCCGAGATATTCACCTCGTCTTTCCTTGTTCAGCACCTCCCAGTATACCTTTCCCGATGTCAGGTTCGAATATTTGGTAAGATCCTCATCTATGAAGCGCTCATAATGCCCGAGATCAAGATCGGTCTCCGCCCCGTCCTCGGTCACATAGACCTCTCCGTGCTGATAAGGGCTCATCGTACCCGGATCGACATTGATATAAGGATCCAGTTTCTGCGCGGCAACCTTAAGCCCCCTGGCTTTCAAAAGCCTTCCCAGAGAAGCCGCGGTTATTCCCTTGCCGAGACCCGAAACGACACCTCCGGTCACAAAAATGTACTTTGCCATATTATCCCCTTCCTTGCTACAGGTTTGTATACCCCATCAATGCCTCATCCACAGCCCGTGCGGCTCTCCGGCCTTCCGCTATTGCCCAGACGACAAGCGACTGGCCCCGGCGAATATCCCCGGCCGCATATACCCGGCTCTTTGAAGAAGCAAAACCGTCCGGTGCGGTCTTTACATTGGATCGGCCGTCCGTTTCAACCCCGAATGCCTCGGTAACGTACTTCTCACTGCCCAGAAATCCCGCCGCGATAAGGACAAGCTGCGCCGGAACGGTTCTCTCGGAGCCTTCCACCCTTACCATGCTCATCCTTCCGGTCTTATTGTCTTTACGTGGCTCGAGCGAAACCAGTACGGCTTCCTTCAGATTGCCTTTTTTATCTTTTATGAATTCCGTGACCGTAGTCTGATAAACCCTGGGATCCTGCCCGAACTTCCAGATCGCCTCTTCCTGTCCGTAGTCCACCTTAAGGATCCTCGGCCATTCGGGCCATGGATTGGATGCGGCACGGCTTTTTGAGGGTTCCGGCATCATCTCAAGCTGCGTCACGCTTTTTGCGCCAAGTCTGATACAGCTTCCCACACAGTCGTTTCCGGTATCTCCTCCGCCTATGACAAGCACATCCTTATCCTTTGCCAGTTCGTACGGCACCTTCTTAAAATCACTGTCCAAAAGAGTCTTCGTGACTTTCGAAAGGAAATCCACCGCAAACATGACCCCTTCTGCATCTCTTCCCGGAACCTCTATATCCCTCGGATTCGACGCTCCGCAGGCAAGTATCACACTGTCGTACTCATTGAGCAGATCATCTGCGGGAAGATCCTTCCCCACATCCGTATTCACGACGAACCTTACCCCGGCTTTTTCCATCAGCCCTACCCTTCTGTCAATAAGGGATTTGTCAAGCTTCATGTTCGGGATACCGTACCTCAGCAGGCCTCCGACCCGGTCACTCCTTTCGTATACCGTGACTTCATGTCCCCTCCTGTTGAGCAGCTGTGCCGCGGCAAGTCCCGAAGGACCGCTTCCCACGATCGCAACTCTTTTGCCGGTCCTGACCGCAGGTGCCGGTTCTTTTACAAGATCATGCGAAAATGCATATTCGATAACGGCTTTTTCATTCTCCTTTGTTGAAACCGGCAGTTCGTGAAGCCCGCAGGTACATGCCGCCTCGCAAAGGGCCGGACATACTCTTGAGGTAAACTCCGGAAAGCTGTGCGTCATCGAAAGCCTCCGGTATGCCTCCTCCGGTCTTCCCCTGTAAACAAGATCGTTCATCTCCGGTACAAGATTATGCAGCGGGCAGCCCGAAGCCATTCCCGATATCATGACTCCGGCCTGACAGAACGGGATCCCGCAATCCATACATCTGGCGGCCTGCTCTCTCTGAGCGCTCTCCGGCAGACTGCCGTGAAATTCCGCAAAGTCCTTTACCCTGTCTGCCTCGGCTCTCACCGGTCCGTCAACTCTGGGATACTCTAAAAAACCTCCGGTCTTTCCCATCATGATCCTCCTTCCACAAATGCCCTGAACGCCTCGATCCTCGCAGTTTCGGGATCGGCGCCCTGCTCTTCGTAATGAGCGATGTTCTTGAGCATGGTCTTATAGTCGGTAGGGATGATCTTTTTGAACCGGGGAAGATATTCCTCAAAGTTGTCAAGTATCTCCCGGGCTTTCTCCGATCCCGTGAACTCCGCATGCTCTTTTATTATCGATCTGAGCTCGTTGCGGTCATTCTTATGCTCCACATTCTCCATGCTGACAAGCTGCTTGTTGAGGTTCCGGTACAGCTTATTGTTCTCGTCCAGAACATAGGCCGTTCCTCCGCTCATTCCCGCGGCGAAGTTCTTGCCGGTGCTTCCGAGTATGACGACCGTGCCGCCAGTCATATATTCGCATCCGTGCTCGCCCACGCCTTCCACACAGGCGACCGCTCCGGAATTTCTGATCGCAAACCGCTCTCCCGCCATCCCGGCAATATATACTCTTCCTGAGGTCGCTCCGTAAAGCGCTACGTTGCCGATCAGGATATTCTCTCCGGGATCGTATCCGGCCTCTGCAGGCGCCGCCACTATGAGCTTGCCGCCGGACAGGCCCTTGCCGAAATAATCGTTGCTGTCACCCATAAGCTTTAAGGTCAGTCCCCTGGGAATAAATGCGCCAAAGCTCTGTCCTCCGGAGCCGGTACAGTGAACGGTCACGGTATCGTCCTCAAGACCCTCGGGATGGACTCTCGTGATCTGGGCTCCCAGAAGGGTGCCGAAAGTCCTGTCCGTGCTCTGAAGATTGACTTTTGCCTCCGCCCTGGAACCTGAATCTATGGCCTCCTTTACCGCCTTAGATCTGAGGAGCACTTTCTCATCCTTTGTTCCGGAGAGCTTGAAATCATACATGTATTTATCATCATGAGAGATCTTTACATCAGGTGTATTGAGAAGTATCCCTGAAAGATCGATCTTCTTTTCCGCATCCGACAGGTCATCCCTTACTTTAAGGAGATCGGTCCTGCCCACGAGCTCTTCGACCGACCTTATGCCGAGGCGGCTCATTATCTCTCTGAGTTCCCTTGCGATAAAGATCATGAAATTCTCGACATACTCGGGTTTTCCGGAAAACCTGGCGCGAAGCCTGGGATTCTGGGTGGCTACTCCCATCGGGCAGGTATCTGACTGACACTGCCTCATCATAACGCATCCCAGAGTTACCAGCGGCGCTGTCGCAAACCCGAACTCTTCGGCGCCGAGCATCGCGGCGATCGCGACATCCCTTCCGCTCATGAGCTTACCGTCGGTCTCTATGATGACCCGGTTTCTGAGGCCGTTCGCGAGAAGAGTCTGATGTGTCTCGGCAAGTCCCAGCTCCCACGGAAGCCCGGCATTATGGATCGAAGACAGGGGAGCCGCCCCCGTTCCGCCGTCATATCCGGAAACAAGTACGACCGCTGCGCCGGCTTTGGCAACACCCGCCGCAACCGTTCCGACCCCCGCTTCCGAGACGAGCTTCACCGAGATCCTTGCGTTTTTATTGGCATTTTTCAGATCGTAGATCAGCTGCGCCAGATCCTCTATCGAGTAGATATCATGATGCGGGGGAGGCGAGATAAGGCTGACCCCGGGGGTGGAGTGCCTTGTCTTGGCGATCCATGGATAGACCTTCTTTCCCGGGAGGTGTCCCCCTTCTCCGGGCTTTGCGCCCTGTGCCATCTTGATCTGGATCTCTTTCGCGCTTACAAGATAACGGCTTGTGACACCGAACCTTCCGCTCGCAACCTGTTTGATCGCGGAGCTCCTGTCATGATCCGTTCCCGCGGACCTGATCCTTTCATCGCTCTCACCGCCCTCTCCGCTGTTTGATTTGCCATGCAGGCGGTTCATTGCTACCGCAAGCGTCTCATGGGCTTCTTCGGATATCGATCCGTAAGACATGGCTCCGGTCTTGAAACGTTTAACGATCGAGCTCTCGCTCTCAACCTCCTCAAGCGGGATCCCGCTTTCCGGAAGATCAAGCTCCAGCAGACTTCTTAAGTATCCGGTATTCTCGGAATCCACCATCTTCGTGTATTCCTTGAATTTATCGTAATCACCCTCCCTTGTCGCGCATTGGAGCATATGTATGGTCCGTGGATCATATCGGTGATGCTCGCCCTGACTCCGGCTCTTATGTCTTCCGAGCGAGGTCAGTTCCGGATCGACCGAAAGGCCGAGCGGATCGAAAGCCCTGCTGTGCTGTCTGTCCGCGGCCGCTCCAATATCCTCAAGGTTGATGCCTCCTACCCTGCTCACGGTTCCGGGGAAGTATTCATCGATCACGCTCTTCGATATGCCGATCGCCTCAAAGATCTTACTGCCCTGATATGACTGTATGGTGGATATCCCCATCTTGGATGCGATCTTTACGATGCCGAAAAGGATCGCGTCATCATAATCCTCAACCGCCGCATAATAATCCTTGTCCAAAAGCCCGTCAGATATAAGCTCCGCTATCGTCGAATGGGCAAGATACGGATTTACCGCGCTCGCTCCGTAGCCCAGAAGTGTCGCAAAATGATGGACCTCTCTGGGTTCTCCCGACTCAAGGATCAGTGACATCGCCGTGCATTTTCTTGTCTCGACGAGATGCTTGTGGACCGCGGCGACCGCAAGAAGGGCCGGGATCGCGACATGATTCTCATCCACTCCCCTGTCTGAGAGGATAAGGATGTTCGCTCCTTCCCTGTATGCCTTGTCGACCTCGACGAATAAATGATCGAGCGCCCGTTTTATCGGAGTGCTCTTATAATAAAGGATCGTTGCCTTTCTGACTCTGAAGCCCTCCTTCTTCATTCCCTCGATCTTCAGAAGATCCAGATCGGTGAGGATCGGATTGTTTATCTTGAGAACCTGACAGTTTTCCTTTTTCTCTTCAAGGAGGTTGCCGTTAGTGCCCAGGTATACCGTACGGGACGTCACGATCTCCTCTCTTTGCGCATCTATCGGAGGATTGGTGACCTGAGCGAAAAGCTGTTTGAAATAATAATAAAGAGGCTGATATTCATTCGATAAAGCGGCGATCGGAGTGTCGACTCCCATTGACCCCAGTGTTTCCGTCCCGTTTAACGCCATGGACAGGATGCCGTCGTGGCTGTTCTCCCAGGTATAGCCAAAGGCCTTCTGGAGCCGTTTGCGCTGCTCCCCGTCTATTTCCGGGACTTTTTTGTTGGGTATCTTTATATCGGACAAAAGCGTCAGACAGCTGTCGAGCCACTCTCCGTAAGGACGCTTCAGCGCGTATTTTGCTTTTATCTCCTCATCGAGGATGATCTTTTTCTGCTTCGTATCGACCAGAAGTATCTTTCCGGGATGAAGCCGCTCCTTCCTCACGATATGCTTTTCTTCGAGTGAAAGAACCCCGACCTCGGATGAAAGGATAAGCCTTCCGTCATCCATTATGTAATAGCGGGAAGGTCTGAGCCCGTTGCGGTCAAGGATCGCTCCCATCACGTCACCGTCGGAAAAAAGAATGGATGCCGGGCCGTCCCAGGGTTCCATCATCGTAGCATAATACTGGTAAAAATCCCTTTCTTCCTGTGTAAGGGTTTCGTTATGCGTCCAGGGTTCCGGTATCATTACCGTCATCGCAAGCGGAAGATCCATCCCGCTCATCATCAGGAATTCGAGCGCATTATCGAGCATTGCCGAGTCCGATCCGCTCTGTGAGATGACCGGAAGGACCTTTGTCATATCCTCTTCGCTGAAAAGATCCGTATGCATGGTCTCTTCACGCGCGAGCATCTTATCGGCATTCCCCTTGATGGTATTTATCTCCCCGTTATGCACAATAAAACGGTTGGGGTGCGCCCGGTTCCAGCTGGGCATCGTATTTGTGGAAAACCGGGAATGGACCATCGCGATCGCCGATTCGAAGTCCGGATCGCAAAGATCGGTAAAGAAGGTACGAAGCTGTCCGACAAGAAACATTCCCTTATATACGATCGTTCTGCAGGAAAGGGACGGAACATAGGTATTTGCGCTGCTCTGCTCAAACTCACGCCTTATAACGTAAAGAGCCCGGTCAAAATCAAGATCGGTCCTGTATCTTTCCGGCCTCTCTATGAAGGCCTGATAGATGTTCGGCATGCATTCCCTTGCCTTGGAGCCGAGTACGTCGGGATCCGATCCCACCTTTCTCCATCCAAGAAGCTTAAGTCCGGCCTTCCTTACTATGATCTCAAACATGGATCTTGCCTGTCTCATATCCAGATCACTCTGCGGGAAGAAAAACATCCCTACCCCGTAGCCTCTGTTGCCCGGAAGAGTGACGCCCTGCTCCTTCATCGTTTTCACGAAAAAACGGTGAGGTATCTGTGTAAGGATCCCGACACCGTCTCCGGTCTCTCCCTCCGCGTCTTTGCCTGCGCGGTGTTCAAGCTTTTCAACTATGGAAAGAGCGTCATCGACCAGAGTGTGGCTGACCCGCCCCTCTATGTCTATGATCGCTCCGATCCCGCAGTTGTCATGCTCAAATGAAGGATCGTACAATCCTTTTTCCCGTATTCTCTCAAACGGATCTGACATGACTTCATCCTCCCGTTGCTGTATCATCATCTGCTCCTGTGATCCTATGCCCCTGTAATCTTATGCCTCTGTAACTTTATCTTTTATATGCTTCATCCTTTTCTCCCCGGGATCCCATTCACCGTCGTCAGAACCCGTAAGAAAAGAAAAAGACGCCTCAGGTATAAATACCCGAAGCGCCTTTGCTTCATTCTCATTTATTCGATTTAACATCGTGCCTGTGCCGGCACCGTTATTTATTGTAACCTTCCGCGGAGATATTGTCAACCGCGTCGTTTTCATCTTCCCGCCTCCGTCCCTGCTTCATCCGGCATGCGCTGCGGACAGCTCCCGTCTCCGATCTTATTCCGGGGCCTTTCAGAGCACCGGATAATCATTGTCAAAGCACGCGGAACACAGAGAAAGCCCCGGAGCCATCTCTCCGAGATCCTCCGGTCTCAGATAAGCAAGCGAATCCGCCCCTATCCTTTCTCTTACCTCATCGGTCGAGTGCTCCGAAGCGATCAGCTGACCCTTTGAAGGCACATCCGTTCCGTAGTAGCAGGGATATAAAAAAGGAGGCGAGCTTATCCTGACATGAACCCCGGTCGCACCGGAAGCCCTCAGCATCTCGATGAGCTGACGCATCGTGTTTCCCCTGACAATGGAATCGTCGATCAGCACGATCGTCTTTCCTCTTACCACGGAATCAAGGACATTCAGCTTCATATGCACGGCAAGACGCCTCTCCTCGTCCGTCGGTTTTATGAAGCTCCTTCCTATATAGCTGTTTTTATGGAATGCTATGTTAAAGGGGATGCCCGAGGCCGCCGCATAGCCTTCGGCTGCGATAAGCCCTGAATCCGGGACCCCGCAGACGATATCCGCGCTGACACGGTCATGCCTTGCAAGCGCCTGCCCTGCCATAAATCTTGCCTTCCGGACTTCGATGCCGTCGATCACGGAATCTGATCTTGCAAAATAAATATATTCAAAGATACAATGTGCTTCTTTTTTTCCGCAAAGAGAACGGTCACTTTCTATACCTTCAGACGTGACTGTCACCACCTCTCCGGGAAGCACATCCCTGATCAGCTTTCCGCCTGCCGATCTTATCGCGGAACTCTCGGAAGCCAGGATAAAGGCTCCGTCCTTCTCCCCAAGCGCCAAAGGCTTGATCCCGTACGGATCACGGATCGCCACAAGCTTTCTCGGGCTCATGATGATCACCGCATATCCTCCCTTGAGCTTCAGGGCTGCCCGTTTCACTGCCTCCTCTATGGAATCCGACCTGACCCTTTCGCTTATTATCTCGTAGGCGAGAACCTCCGAATCCGACGTGGTGTAGTGCGCCTGTCCCCGGTACATCTGCTCTTCCTTGAGTCCGGCGGCATTGATTATATTGCCGTTATGTACCAGGGCCAGACACCCCTTGATATAATTCATCGCTATGGGCTGGGCGTTTTCGGGAAGACTTCCGCCGGTTGTCGAATACCTGACGTGGCCCACTCCGATATTTCCCGTAAGCCCGTTGATACCGGCTTTATCAAACACCTCACTCACAAGGCCCATGCCTTTGACGGTAGCTATATTGCCCATGGGTCCCCTCGTATCCGAAACGGATATTCCCGCGGACTCCTGACCCCTGTGCTGCAGCGCTGTCAGGCCGCAATAGATATCATGAGCCACCTGGCGGGGATAGGGCGCATATATCCCAAATACCCCGCACTCTTCATGAAGCTTGTCATCCGGCAGATATTCCATGTCCCTGCTCAATAAACACTGAACAAAAGCTTGCCGTAGCTCGGGAAAGGCCAGCATTTCTCGCTGGAGACCGTTTCCGCCTCATCCACATATTTCCTGAGGGTTTCCATCCTGGGGATGACAACGTCTCTTACAGATTCTGAAGTCTTGATGATATCATCAAAGCTCTTCAGATCCTCAAGCGCCTTCTCAAGCTCCACAACACTCTCGAGTATCGAATCGGTCAGCTCCGAGAGCCTGTCCATGGTCGAGATCTCATACTCGCACTTTACGTTATCACTCACCGATTTCATCAGATTTGTGGTCTTCGCAAGACTGTAGAGATACCCTTCGATAGCAGGAAGGTAATTCTTTCTTACCATATCGACCATCGTAAGTCCTTCTATATTCACTGTCTTGCAATAATTCTCAAGCATGATCTCGCATCTGGACTGAAGCTCTGTCTCCGTAAATACCTTATGCTCCTTGAGCATCTTTACGTTCTTCTCATCAAGCAGATGAGGCATCGCATCCGGAGTGGTCTTCAGATCCAGAAGTCCTCTTACCTCGGTCGCTTCCTTGACCCACTCTTCGCCGTAACCGTTTCCGTTGAAGAGTATCCTCTCATGTTTCTTGATGGTCTCTTTGATAAGTTCATGCAGCGAAGTCTCAAAGTCATCCGCCTTTTCAAGTCTGTCGGCATACTGCTTTAAGCTCTCCGCAACCGCGGCGTTAAGCATCATGTTGCAGCAGGCTATGCTGTTTGAAGATCCAAGTGACCTGAATTCGAATTTATTTCCGGTGAACGCAAACGGTGATGTACGGTTTCTGTCCGTGGTATCCCTTGAGAATCTGGGGATCGCATGAACTCCGAGCTTCATTATCACCTTTTCCTGTCCCTCATAGGGCTTGTCGTTTTCGATCGCATCAAGGATCGCGGTCAGCTCGTCTCCGAGGAAGATCGAAATGATGGCCGGAGGCGCCTCGTTCGCGCCCAGTCTGTGATCGTTGCCTGCAGTAGCGACGGACAGACGGAGCAGATCCTGATAATCATCCACTGCCTGAATGACTGCGCAAAGGAAGAGCAGGAACTGTGCGTTTTCGTACGGAGTCTCGCCCGGTGACAGAAGGTTCGTTCCGGTATCCGTTGCCATCGACCAGTTGTTGTGCTTGCCCGATCCGTTGACTCCCGCAAACGGTTTTTCATGGAGCAGACATACCATGTCATGCTTTCTGGCAACCTTCTGCATGATCTCCATCATCAGCTGGTTATTGTCGGTCGCCACGTTCGTGGTCGAAAAGATCGGCGCGAGCTCATGCTGGGCCGGCGCAACCTCATTGTGCTCGGTTTTTGCCAGTATTCCAAGTTTCCAGAGTTCCTCGTTAAGATCCTCCATAAATGCCGTTACCCTGGGTTTGATCACGCCGAAATAATGGTCGTCAAGCTCCTGTCCCTTGGGAGGCATCGCTCCGAAAAGTGTCCTTCCCGTATATATCAGATCGGGGCGCTTTTCAAACATTTCCCTGTCGATCAGGAAATATTCCTGTTCGGGGCCGACGCTTGTCCTTACATATTTGACCTCCTTGCCGAAAAGCTTCAGTATCCGCTTTGCCTGGCGGTTCAATGCCTGCATGGACCTTAAGAGGGGGGTTTTCTTATCGAGCGCATCGCCGGAATAAGAGCAAAAAGCGGTGGGAATGCAAAGGGTATGATCCTTAATAAATGCATAGGATGTCGGATCCCAGGCCGTATAACCCCTTGCCTCGAATGTTGCCCTCAAGCCGCCTGAAGGAAATGAGGAAGCATCCGGCTCACCCTTGATGAGCTCCTTACCGGAAAACTCCATTATCACTCCTCCGTCCGGGGAAGGTGTGATGAAGCTGTCATGCTTTTCCGCTGTCACTCCCGTAAGAGGCTGAAACCAGTGAGTAAAGTGGGTAGCTCCCTTTTCAACGGCCCAATCCCGCATCTCAGAAGCCACTGCCTCCGCGACCTCCTCTTCGAGTTTCACATTCTCATCTATGGTTTTTCTCAAAGAAGCGTAGACCTTTGCAGACAGACGGGCTCTCATCTCTCTGTCATCAAAGACCATAGAGCCAAACAGTTCAGGTACATTTTGTTTTTTCATATCCTTTTCCTCCTTAAAAAAAGCGTCTCAAAGCCCGTTATCCGTGCTTTAAGACGCCATTGTCTCATTGTTGCCGTATTCATTTTACGCCTTGATGCGGTTTCCGCCTTAAGCTTATTCTGTCACCGCAGGGCTTTGATATTTATTTCCCGCTGTCGCCGTAATTGGAGAGCACCCTTGCCGAGGGATCCTTCACGTCGCACCCCTCCCAGTTACGGTTAGGCATCCAGAAATCCCTGACCATCTCGGATTGTCCGCCATAATATTTTTCGAATATTTCCCTGTACATCAGGGATTCCTTGGTAAACGGGCGGGCATGTGTGTATTTCTTTATCCCTGCCTCAAATTCCTCATCCGTATATCTCTCTTCCGCCATCTCCGCAAGGTCGTCTTTGAGTGAATGACCGACAGCATCGGAAAAAGCCGCCTTCTCACGCCACAGTATACTCTCGGGTATCAGACTGTCTTTCTCGAAGGCTTTTCTTAACAGGTACTTGCCCTTTCCGTACCGGTTCATCTTTTTTTCGGGATCTATCGACATGCAGTAATCCACAAACTTCAGGTCTCCGAAAGGAACCCTGGCCTCAAGCGAATTCACGCTGATGCAGCGATCCGCCCGTAGCACGTCATACATATGGATCTCATGGATCCGCTTTTCCGCCTCTTTTTGAAATTCTTCGGCATTCGGCGCAAAATCCGTATATTTATATCCGAAGATCTCATCCGAGATCTCTCCGGTAAGGATGACCCTCACATCCGAACTTTCATGTATTGCCTTGCAGACAAGATACATTCCTATGGAGGCTCTGATCGTGGTGATATCATAGGTCCCGAGCGCCGCGATGACCTCCTCCAGGGCCCCCGTGACATCCTTCTTCGATATGATCACCTCATGATGATCCGATCCGATATAGTCCGCCACCTCTCTTGCGTATTTAAGGTCTATGGCATCTATATCCATTCCGATCGCCCAGGTTTTGATCGGCTTATCGGCAAGCCTGGCCGCGATCCCGCATACAAGTGACGAATCAAGTCCTCCCGAAAGAAGAAAACCCGCCGGAGCATCCGAATCAAGACGTTTTTTTACCCCTTCTGTCAGAAGATCATGTATGTTTTCACAGATCTTTTCCATATCATCTTGACTGTAAGAGCCGACCTCCGACATGTCGCGATAGCAGGTGAAGCTTCCGTCCTTGAAATAATATCCGGGCGGGAAAGGGAATATCCTGTCCGTCAATCCGATGAGATTCTTAGGCTCGGAAGCAAAAATATAAGTTCCGGCCCCGTTTATGCCGTAATAAAGCGGACGTATCCCGATGGGATCTCTCGCGGCGATATATGAACCTTCCTTCACGTCATACATACAAAGGGCAAATTCTGCATCAAGCTTTTCAAACATATCCGTTCCGTATTCGCGGTACATTGCCGGAAGGATCTCACAATCGGAATCGCTCACGAAAGCGTATCCTTTACCCTCAAGCTCCTTTTTGGTCTCACGGAAGCCGTAGATCTCGCCGTTGCATACAAGCAGGATCTCGGCGCCGTCAGGAAGGCCGACCGCCCGGTCATCACCTCCCGCCCCCGTGTCTGTCAGGATCGTGCCTTTGTTCCCGTAGACAAAAGGCTGCATCCCCTTTTCATTCAGTCCCATAATGGACAGCCTGTTAAAACCCATCCACCCATTGTTTATATCGATGATCCTTGCCGCATCCGGCCCCCTCGAATCCGTTTTGTCGAGAGCCGCTTTTATCTCTCCGTAATCTTTATCTTTTCCGCAACAGCATAAGATCGAGCACATAAATGATCCCTCCGGGTAACATGTGTTTTTTCACATTGATCCCTGCATGTATTTAAGTTCCGACATGCAGAAAAACAACAAAAAAAGGCGTCCGGGAGATTCTCTCCAAGACGCCTTTGTCTTTACAGTATCGCAGTATACTCTACTCATTCCTCATTTGTCAAGCTGTTTATGATACCGCCCCGTCAGCCCTTTTCAGTTAAGATCCACAGCCTCTCCCAACAGATTATATCCTTTTGCTGTTTTGGGATCGATGTAATACCAGTCCCAGGTGGCGGTATGATCTCCCATATCCTCAAAAAGATGAATGTTCAGCGTACCGTCGGGATCAACGCTGTCGATCTCCGCTATCGGTGCTCCGCTCTTCTTCTTTGCCCTTTCAAGGATCTCCTCCGTACTCAGTCCGGACGATCCGGAGGTTTTCTGCTCCGTCTTTTTTGTATCCTGACCTCCGCTGTTCTGCTCCGTCTCCTCTACGGTACCGCTGCTTTCTGCGGAAGGCTCCTCTTCGCCGGTATAGTATTTCACTTCCATCTTGCTATAGGGCCTTATAAGGACTACATAATCCTGCTCTCCGGAGATATAATCCAGTTTTCCCACACCGTACATGGTATCGTCAAGGTATATGAATTTTGTCATGTTTATCATCATGGAATCATCCCCGGCCGTAAAGCCTTTCATGTCATCATTCCATGTACCGACATACTTCACGGGGGATCCGTCTGTGATCTCCTTCCCTCCGCCGTCAAATATGCCTTCCATCTCGACCCACATATCAAATGTAAAAGATACCTTATCGTTAAGAGTGTTGATATTGGCCTTTCCCAGATATGTCATGTCGCTGTTGTATGTATTGGGGATCGGACATGTCACGCATTTCCAGCCCCCTTCTGTCAAAAGAGGGTTATGTATGACGACCGCATCAGGATCATCAAAAAGCTCCATCAGATGATCCTGACCTCCGGAAAGTGCGCCGTCGATAAATTCCCAGTCACCGATGCTCGGATCCTCATCGATCGACAAAAAAGCCGCCAGCTTCTCCGCCTCTTCATCGGAAAGTCCGTTCACATCATCGCTTTCCTCATCATCATTGTCTATATTAGGATTGCCGTTGGAACCGAAAAGTGACTTGGTGTCGGATTTATAGTCAGTCTCCGACTCCTCCGGCTTATCCCCGCTGTTATCTTCGCTCCCATCTTCTTCCTTTTCCGCTTCGGTCGTTTCTTCCTGAACTTCTTCAGTCTTTTCCGATCCTCCGCATCCGATAAGAGCCGATCCAATGAAAGAAATAATAAGTATGATCAAATACGATCTGATCTTATTATTCATGATGTAATCTGTGATACCTCCTTAATGCTGTTCAGTGCCGGATCCTCTCCCTGACCCTGACAACGATACGATCCATTCCACCATGGTTCACGGATAAAACTCCCGCAATTCCTTATATCTGCACGGGTTTCCGACCTACGGCTGAACATTTTAGGTGTGTCTTTGTTCATGCCTCAAAAAAACGGCATATATGGTCATATTATATACAAAATTGGTAAAAAAACCGATGTGTGACACAAAAAGTCATTGACTAATTTGTCACATTTCCTTTATCGACAGTATCCTTTAAGATCTTTTCCGCATAAGCATTGAGTTTTCTGATCAGCGTATTCTTATCGATCGAATGTCTTTCACATATGCTGTCCACATAATCCTTAAAAGCCGCGATCATCAATGGATGTGTGATGATTATGCTCCGTCCGGGTTTGAAAGCGCTTGTTATCTTAACGAAATCGTCTCCGACGTCCAGATTCACATTCCGGAACGGACTTTCCGGAAGGATATAAAACCGGTAATTGGTATATCGGTTCAAAAGCTCAATTATATCCCGAAGGTGAGCCACATACTGAGGGCCGGTATAATCCAGATATTCACGGTGAAAAGAATTGATCTCATGACCGGATCCCGGCAGCTCATCCACCGCGAGCGCAACACACTCACAAACGTTTCCTTTCTGCAGGATACTGGTCATTTCCTTCTTTCTGACTCTCCAGATGTTTTTAAGTCTGACTGAATCAAAGCTATCGATAAGCTCCTCCGACATCGTCGCGAGTGATAACGAATTCCTTACCGAAGTGACTCCGCCTTTGGAGAACCTTCCCACTCCGGGTTCGACGATCGAAACCAGCGGGAGCGAAGCCTCCATAAGTTTTGTATAAGCCGATTCCGACAGGCTGACAAGCTCGCTGTCCGTACAGTAGTGATATTTACCGGTGCTCTCGGTTCCTCTCACATGAAAAGCCTCGATCACAGCCTTTCCCGGGCAGATGAACATCGTATGGGAAAACCGTCTCCCTGCGTTCTTTTTGCAATAATAAGACTCGATCATCCCGATCATATAAAGCGGGAGCCAGTTTATTATCGCGCTGCTCATCTCGTCAACCCCGCGATCAATGTTATGTATTATACGTATCCTTGTCCCGCGGCTCACGCAGTTACTCATGAGCAATCCCCATTTTTTCGTAAATTCGAGATCTGCCGTCATCCAATCCATGTTTTCATCGGAGTAAAGCCAAAGCTCTTTTGCTCTGCTTTTGATGGTATTTCTCAAAAAGCGCAGCACCGCCTCCCGCAGCCCTTCCCTTCCAATGTAAAGCGACTTTTCGGCATTCGACACTTCCGGTGTATCATTGTCCGTGATCTGGTACTCTCCCATCCTGTCGGGAAACGAATCAAATGCCGTGATTATCTTTTCAATGCCGGCAGATTCCTCAAGATATATAGGGTCTATGTCATACAGCCATCTGAAAAAATCTTCCCGGGCTGTCTCATCCGCATCATAGCCCATTATTGCCGCCAGTTCGGAATTCTTCTTCTGTTTCTGTATATGATCCCAAAGGATCTCGGACATCTTTACCGCGATCTCCTGATTTGACCGCGGTATCCGCAATCCTGCGCGATACCGGCTTATCAACGAGCTGTCTACATTAAGGTATTTGCTCATACGTACGTTCGATATATCCGCCAGAGTCATGGTGGTATCAAGCTTTTCTCCGAACGACTTGTACAACAGCTTTCTATGCCGATGCATTTCTGAGGTATTCCTTACCGGCATTCCGTCATAAAGCCACAGGCGGACCGAATCTTTTATCTCATCTGCGGTGCCTTTGGGATCTCCGCCCGTTATTCTGCACAGTGTATCCAGATCGTTTTTATTGCATGCAAAAAGATATATGCCGTTTACAAGCCTGTCGGAGGTTCTGCCTGTCTGTGACGGAACCCTTTTTCCGTTTCTGAAACGGCTTAAGCTCGTACGGTCAAAACCACCGTACCTCGCTACCGATACATTATCCGCCTCGAGTTCTCCAAGGAGAAGATTTATCCTTTCAACGAAATCCATGCTCAAATCCTTTCGACCGGGATGCGTAAAAATAAACGCGTTAATTATAACACTTCCGACAGAAATATGATAACGGGTATATCACCACGTCTTAAGCATGTCTCAACAGAGCAAAGAGTCTGTGTAAGCGATCACAATACAACACAGGATCGCCCCGGCCGGGGTGATCCTGTGATACGATCAGCTCATTATAACACTATCCTATTGTTTTCCCCTGGAGCTAATCCTGCCCAGATCCGCCCCAAGATCCTCTTTTCCGATCACCTTATGATTAT
>JAILQK010000145.1 GCA_024699045.1 Lachnospiraceae bacterium
GCGGATCTGACAACCAATATAATGGGGGACTGTGCGATGATAGAAACAGCCTCCAGTCACTGGATCCCTGAACTGATAGGGGCCGTGGCATCGGTTGTCCTGGTGGGGATCAGTTTATTCTTTTTCTTTGACTGGAGGATGGTACTGGCAAGCTTCTGGGTGATACCGGTTGCATTTGCCATTATAATCACCTGCTCGGGAGCAGAAAAGAGAGCAGTCCGGAAGAACCAGGCAGTGAAGCTTACAATGGCTGACGGCATACAGGAATGCCTCGAGTCGATCAGAGATCTCAGGGCTAATAATGCTGAGGCGAGTTACATGGAAGAACTTGACGGAAAGATCAAAGCTGTTGAGAAGAGTGCTCTGTTCACGGAGATCAAGATGGCGATATACGTTAACTCTTCGGCAATCATCCTGAAGCTCGGCATCGGAACGACGGCGGTAGTTGGCGGAGCCCTTTTCGTAAAAGGGGAAATAGACCTGCTCACTTTCTTTATGTTCCTGATGCTCGTATCAAGGCTTTATGCGCCCATGGAGATCTCACTTCAGAATTTTGCGGCCATCATCGCGACCGGCATCCAGTGCGAGCGCCTTGATGAGGTGATGTCTCATGAAATACAGCAGGGCTCGGAGATGCTTGACATCAAAGGTTATGATATCGTTTTTGACCATGTCGGATTTAAGTATTCGGATGATACAGATGTGCTTGACGATGTGAGCTTCACGGCAAGACAGGGTGCGGTTACGGCTCTGATCGGACCGTCCGGCGGGGGGAAGACCACGATATCAAGACTCGCAGCAAGATTCTGGGATGTCGACAGCGGAAGGATCACGCTTGGGGGAGAAGACATATCAAAGATCGATCCGGAGACACTGCTCCTGAATTATTCTATCGTTTTTCAGGATGTAACGCTGTTCAATAATTCGGTAAAGGAAAATATCCGAATAGGTAAAAGCGGAGCAACGGATGAAGAGGTCATGGAAGCGGCAAAACTTGCGAACTGTGATGAGTTTGTAAAACTGCTTCCCGATAAATACGATACCAATATAGGAGAGAACGGCAGTGAGCTTTCCGGAGGTGAAAGACAGAGGATCTCGATCGCAAGAGCTTTCCTTAAGGATGCCCCGGTCATACTTTTGGATGAGGCCACGGCATCACTTGACGCGGAAAACGAGACACAGATCCAGGAGGCGCTTTCAAGGCTTATAAAGGATAAGACGGTACTCATCATCGCTCACAGGATGAGGACAATTGCCAAGGCCGATCATATCGTGGTGCTTAAGGATGGCAAAGTGGCTGAGCAGGGGAGTCCGGAATACCTTTCAGGTTACGACAGTATATACAGCCATATGACAAAGCAGCAGATGATATCGCAGAGCTGGGGGATGCAGCGGTCTAACTGAATATTGATTTCTATACGGGATGCAGTTGCCGATCGTAGTTTTCGTTATGCTGTAGACGGATCATCTGCGCCGGTTATGAAAGCAGGAAAGGGAGAATAAATGAAAACAGCAGAACAGTTAATGAAGGACAGGGAATTTATCAAAACTGAAATGGACAGAGCTCTACCGGGAGCTCAAAGTGATGATCTGTGGAGAACAGCTACGGAAAAGCTCAGATCGGTCCTTGAGAAATACAAAGAGCTCCCGGCTGGGGTACAGTCTCATACAGACAGTATTTTTCCTTCCGCATGTATTTATCTGGTCGTCAAGGATCGGGTTGACGGGGATATTGCTTATAAGATCATTGAGGATTCGGCAAAGGCAAGATGTGCCGCAATACAGCCCAAATTGGCAAAGATCATGAAGTTCCCGGGAATGACCGGTCTTTTTGTTAAAGCCTGGGATCCGATGACAAAGAACAAGTTCGGGCCTAAGTGTGGGTTTAAGAATAGATTTTATCCGAAAAAGAAAGGCGAATACCGGATGGATGTGACATCATGCCCGTATTTCCGTTATTTCACCGAACTGGGGTGTCCCGAGCTGACAAAAATATACTGTGATAATGATGTAAGGGTATACGGAAATCTTCCCGGACTGAAATTTATGCGTGAGGGAACAATAGGAAGAGGGGCCGATCACTGTGATTTTTATGTACGTGTCATAAAGCAGGATCCGCGCTGAATGAGCGGGAAGAATTGCATTGCAGTTTGATGTGACCGGCCGGGGGATCCGGAGGATTTTCAAAACGTAGATTTTTGCCCGCGATTAGAGTATGATAATAATGAGTTCAACAGATATCGAAGATCCAGGTTGCAAGCGTTTCCGCTACCGGGAGGGAATTACATACGGGATAAGAGAGGTGAACGTAGATGCCGGGAAAAGCCAAATGCAGGATACTTAAAGAGATAAGACAGAAGATAGCCGATGAAAACGACATTCCTTATGTGACACGTGAATGCACATATCAGGGAGAGTGTTCGGGAACATGTCCTCGTTGTGAAAGCGAGCTGCGCTATCTTGAACGGGAACTGGAAAGAAGGACAAGACTCGGCAAATCTGTTGCGGTGACGGCATTATGCGCGGGACTTAGCCTTGCCGCACTTGGTTGTGGAAAGGATTCCCCTCTCGAACAGGAAGTAGTTCTGTCCGGAGAGGTAGCAGAGGATGAATGGGAGAGTGAGTATGAGGACTTTTCATCGGAAAACGCAACCGACACTATGGTAGAAGATGGGTCAGGATCTGAACAATAATAATCATATGACGATGGAAAAGCCGGAAGAAACCGGCGATGAAACCTTAAGGATATCAGACAGAGCAGCGGAAAACAAAGAAATATGTTTTCCGCTGTTGTCAATATCGCGCCTTCGCATGGGAACCGACGGTAGGGGAATCACAACCCTGGTGGCGGGGGCAGGATGTCCGCTTGACTGCAGGTTCTGCATCAATAAGGAAATGCTGGAAAGAGGCCGGGTACGATCCGTTACATCGGAGTGGCTTTATGAAGAGGTTAGCTGTGATGAATTGTATTTTCTCTCTACCGGCGGGGGAGTCACCTTCGGAGGAGGAGAAGCCCTGCTACATTCGGCTTTCTATGGAGCCTTCCGGAAATTGTGCGGATCGTCGTGGCGCCTTAGCGTGGAAACTTCGCTGGCCGTTCCGAGGAGTAACGTGGAAATGGCAGCGGATCAGATTGACGAATTCATAGTCGACTGCAAGGATATGGATCCGGATATCTATAATGAATATACAGGAGGCGAGGCGGCTTTGATGCTGGGTAACCTGAGGTTTCTTTTGGAAAAGGCGGGGGCTGAGAGGATCATCGTCCGTGTCCCCCTGATCCCGGGGTATAATACCGAAAAGGATCGGGAGAGGAGCGTAAAACTCCTTAAGGAAATGGGGATAAAGCGGCTTGAGCTTTTTGATTATGTTATAAAACAGTAATTCTCTTGGCTATTTACCAACTCGTGGTTGATATTTATAAATTCCCGAAGCATTTCTGCCCCGGTCTTTTAATGGCATAAGCCTGATGCCTCTACCTGATCTAATTCAGGCTACATTTGATATATAGCATATATAGACCTTTGTTTTTTCAGTCTCAAATCCTTTAAGATTTTACACTATCAAGGGGAACCTTTTCAGATTTACTTGTGATAGCAACCAACAATCTTAACTTTTCAATGTGCTATATAACTATATTATACCGAACGAGTGTTCTAGCGTCAACCATGAAGCAGAAAATAGCCATTGATGATTATGTTCCAGACATCTAAACAATCTCTTTAATGCCGTAAACTATGGAAAATAAAATGCCGGAGGAAAAGCACTTGCTGGTTACATCATACTCGAGCAAGTATTCCATCCGCCCCGAATTCATACCATATACCCTTCACCTGCTGTATACCGATGAGAGCACAGCCTGTTGTCTTATCAAAGTAATATTTCTCTCCGCCTACTGTCTGCCATCCGGTCTGCAGGGTTCCCTTGGCAGTCACGTAGTATTTCCCGTCATCGGTCCATTCGTCCCTCTTCGCGCTTGCAGCGCCGGTCTCTTCAAAGTAATACCTGCTCGTGCCGATCTTGTGCACCCCAGTGAGCTTCTTCCCGTTCTCAGTGCTGAAGTAGTACTGCTTATCATCAGTTCCGGTGTACCAGCCCGTTACCATCCTTCCGTCCGGTGCCACGTAATACTCCGCCTCGGAAATATCCACGCTCTTATATCGTACATTACCGTCCTCTTCACTCCTCTTATACATACCACCGGCGAGGACCTTTCCGTCTACCTTAGCGCGCCCTGTGTATAATGGTTACAAAGGACAGAGGGACGGTTCTTTTGTCTTTCCCCCGTGGTAACGGCATGCCCGTCATACAAAAAGGGACCGCCGAAGCGGTCCTTTTGAGTGCGGGTTGCTGTGATACAGGTTACTCCATCTCTCCGGAGATGATTATTGTCGAGTTGATGCTGTTCTTTCCTGCGACTTCGAGCTTAGCATATGGCTCCTCGGTATCAGTATCTCCGCGTAATTCGAGTTTTGTAAGTCCTGTCACCTGGGCTGCCTTCACGGTGTAAGGATCTGCAAGATCCGTTTCCCCTGTATTAAGGCGGAGAAGTCCGTTCTTATTCCCGCTGATGTTCCTGATAACGGAAGTTTTTTTGTCGCTTTGCAGGGTATCGGTATCGTAAAGCGTAAGCGTGTAACCGCCGATACCCAGATCTGTCGTAGCCTCGACAGACTGTCCGTTAACCGCCACCGCATTTACAGGTGTAAGATCTATGTCTTCCAGTACAAGGTCTGACTTAAGATTCAGCGCCCCGCTGTACTTCAGGATGTTCTTATGGCGAGACGGATCAACGGATTTGATCGTAAGCTCCGCAGTCTTTGTCGGGAGATTGAGCGCCGCATATTTCCCGTTCGAAGCCTTGATCTCTGCATCCTTCAGCAGGGTGATCTCAAACCTGTCATACGGCCTGTTCTTCTGACCGATATACCGAGGATCGGGATCGAACTGGTTCCTGGCGTTTATGTCAGACAGCGCACTGCCAAGATCGTAGAAGTACGATGTACCACCATTTGACCCTTCAAGCTTCACGGCTTGCCTATCTTCATTGCCGTACAGTATCCCGTTACCGGATTTGTACAGACAATAATCGTCTCTTATGATATTGCCCGTCTTCACGGTCCCGTCATATGATCTGAGCACATCAAACATCTCACTGTCGGCCTTCTGCGCCGTGACGATCTTCGTGCCATCCGTCATAACCACATAGGCAGGAGATGCTTCAGAACTGTTATTATAGTGAAGTCCGGTTATGATCACGGCATTTAGATCGTTCCCTTTCTCTGTGACCGTACCTGAGACAGTAAATAGTGATGTGCCGTTTTTATCCTGCTTGACATCCACGTAGCTGTCATGACCGTCGTAAAGCTCCACATCCGCCATGGTGACTTTGCCTTGTCCGACTGCAGCGTTCTGCGTTGCATAAAGATTTGAAT
This sequence comes from Lachnospiraceae bacterium, assembly GCA_024699045.1. GTDB lineage: Bacteria > Bacillota > Clostridia > Lachnospirales > Lachnospiraceae > NK4A144. Next base: position 5,436 of record JAILQK010000145.1, read on the forward strand.
TAGCAAGCGTCGTAATGCCCGTAAAGGCCAGATTGCTGCCCCGGATCTCGGAATAACGGACATCAGCATCCTTCATTGTGATGTTTCCGTCCGAGGCCACTATGGTTCCGCTGTAAAGCTCAGATGTCCACGTCGTTGCTTTCACCTGTACAGTCAGGTTCTTCTTTGCGGCAAGTTCAAGTTTTGCTCTTCCCATGTATAGCTCCCTGACTGTCACATTGTTCAGCGTGCTGATCTCTACGTCATCGCAGATCGAAAGCTTGCCGCCCGATATGCCGTTAATGTACGGCTCTGAATCAGGACAGTCTATCGTCAGCATGTAATTGTTGCCTATGGCCAGGTTCAGTGGGTTCTCCGTCATCGTGCCCGCCTTGGCATTATAGGTATAGCCTTCCACTTTCACATGATCGAGGGTAAGGTTCACCTGATCGTTTACTGAATTG
>JAILQK010000155.1 GCA_024699045.1 Lachnospiraceae bacterium
AGGCGGATGAGTCAGCCTCCTACCTGAAACTTAAGGACGAGACCGGAGACAAGACCATCTATGCGAGATGGGGACATGCGGGTACTTACAGTATTGCGCTCAAGAGTTCAACCTCCGCATCACCCACGGGAGACGGTACCAGTACCTTTACCATTACAAGAACCATACCGGCAGGAACGGAGGCTTCTACAGATCCGCAGAGAATCTACTACCGTACTGTGAACGGTACAGCCATCGGCGGCACGGCGGATTCCATCAACTTCTACCATGTGGGCGGAGCGAATGTATTTGCGCTCTTCTCCGACAAAGAATGTTACACGATGGTGGATAATGCCAAAAAGCCGGGAACCATCAACCAGACAACAGGCGAGGCTGTTGTGGAATTAGATGTAACAAAAGAGAATATCACGACAAGATACTATGGAGATGAGACACCGAGAGAGACGAACGGAATCTTTGCACAGTTGTTTAACTTAAAAACAACAACGACCAGATATTACACAGTTGAGATTTACCGTCTCACCAGCACAATGGGTGAGGTGACCGGTGCCGTGGGAACGAAAGAAGCGACACGTAACATGACAGTGCCTTCGGGTTATCTGTTGGATACTTCGGTATACGGTAATTATTCGCATCAGTATACATGGAACTTTAGATTTACAGAGCATCATAGTCCCGGCAAGACAAGTCTCAATAATACAAAATTAAGCGAGATTATAACGGATAAAAACAGAGAGTACTATTTAAGACAGGCAAATACGACTCTGGAGATCAACCTTAAAAGCTGTCCGTATAAACCGGATGATGGTCACCAAATCGGTGGTATGACAATTCCCGGTGCATCCGGCGAGGCACAGAACTGGTTTACCCTGCAGTATACGGACGGAACAGCGGAGAGAGGTTTGACGAGTCATGCTGATATCAAAGCAAGTAAAGCAGGAGACTTTGGTATGAGCAACTGGGAGAGCATTACCTGGAAGGAGTATGATGTAGGAGGATGGGTATTCTTCCCCAATATTGACGGTTCGGGACATGGAAATATTTATAATCCTACCCTGTCCTTAAGAGCTACGGATAATGGGGCACCCGATCAGGTCGGCATTGCTCCTGCGGCGACCACAGACTATAAGAAGGGCGATACCGTGAAGTTCTCCGTGATCTATGACGAGCTGATCAATTCCTACAGCAACGTCAGCGTGGATACTTCGAAGCTGACTACCTATATGCCGGTCACGAACGTGAAATGTACAGGAGGAGCAGGCACCAACATCCTCACCTTTGAGGGTACGGCAGCCGCAGACTTCTCTAACACTACAGGCAACGGCACCGGCACGAATGAACAGCTGATGAAGATCAAACCGGTAAGCGGCACTGTTAAGGACATCAAAGGCAACTGAAAATAGTAATAGAGAGAAAGGATCATTGTTGATACCTCCTTACCCAACGAAAGGCCGGCAGACGAAAGTCTGCCGGCCTTTCAGTATGACGGGCACGCCGTCAGTCTGTGGTGAAAGTCCACGAGGGGCGTAGTTGCCAACGAACCCATAGCGATTCCCAAGGTTTACATCGTGAGATGTAGGCGAGAAGAAGGGATAGCGAAATCGTAGCCTGACGAACAGAAATCTGATACAAGGCGTACACGGCGGATGAGCTGGCTAAATGCAGTAAAGTCCAAAAGGCAACCGTACCCCATGTGCGTAAATCAGGCAGGTAGACGAGGAAAGACTGGCAGGCTTATCCCGTGAGGTCTCATAGGCGGCGTATTAGCCGTAGTAACAACGAACTGTGAGAAGTCAGCAGAAGCCATAGTAGGCACGACTCTGAAATGAGCCTTACCAAAGGGCTGAACAATGCAACCGTGTAATCAAATGTATGCTCCATGGAATACCTGACAGCGGGAATGGCGAAACGTAAATGAGCAGGTACTGCACAACTTAGGGCGAATCCATGGGAACGGAAAGGAGAAAGCACACAAGGCAATGTCGGAACTGTTAGAAAAAATACTGTCCAATGACAACATGAACGCTGCCTACAAGAGAGTCTGCGCTAACAAAGGGGCAGGCGGAGTGGATAACGTGACGGTTGAGGAACTCGGAGATTATATCAAAGAACATTGGAACGGTATCAAGGAGCAAATAAGGCAACGGGAGTACAAACCCCAGCCGGTCAGGAGGGTAGAAATACCCAAGCCAAACGGCGGAGTGAGGAAACTCGGTATCCCGACCGTAATGGACAGGGTAATTCAGCAAGGTATTGTACAGGTCATAAGCCCCATGTGTGAGCCGCTGTTCTCGGAGTGGAGCTATGGCTTCAGACCGAACAGAAGCTGTGAAATGGCTATCAGCCAACTACTGAAATACCTGAATGAGGGCTACGAGTGGATAGTGGATATAGATCTGGAGAAATTCTTCGATAATGTACCGCAGGACAAGCTTATGAGTCTTGTGCATAACATTATCAATGACGGCGATACGGAGTCTCTTATCCGCAAATACCTGAAAGCAGGAGTCATGACACCACAGGGTTACGAGGAAACAAGACTCGGTACACCGCAGGGTGGAAATCTGTCACCGCTCTTATCAAACATCATGCTGAATGAACTGGACAAAGAACTTGAAGCAAGAGGGCTTCGGTTCACGAGATACGCGGACGACTGCGTAATCGCAGTCAAAAGCGAATCAAGTGCAAAGAGAGTCATGCGAACGGTATCGGACTGGATTCAGAGGAAGTTGGGACTAAAGGTTAATATGACGAAGACCCATATCACAAGACCAACGAAGCTGAAATACCTTGGATTTGGCTTTTATAGGGACAGTAAAGCGAAAGAATGGAAGTGCAGACCGCATCAGGAATCTGTGAAGAAATTCAAGAGCAAACTGAAAGAACTGACTTGTAGAAAAATGCCTGGAACGGTCACGAGTAAAATAGCAAAGATCAACCAGGTGACAAGAGGGTGGATTAACTATTATGCCCTCGGCTCCATGAAAACGGTGATGACAGAGATTGACGCACATTTAAGGACACGGCTTCGGGTTATTATCTGGAAACAGTGGAAAGTGCCGAAGAAACGAGAATGGGGACTGCTTAAATTAGGTGTCGCTCCTTATTGGGCAATGCGAACATCGCAATGGGGCGACCACTACCAACTCGTTGCAACCAAATCCTGTTTGAGTCGAGCAGTATCTAAAGAAGTGCTTGAAAAAGCAGGTCTTGTAAGCTGCCTTGACTATTACAATAAGCGTCATGCTTTGAAGTTATGTTGAACCGCCGTATGCCGAACGGCACGTACTGGTGGTGTGAGAGGGCGGAGAAAATCCGCCCTACTCGATTAGTCTAATACAAGTTTATTATGATAGAATACTAAAGTGATAATCTGAAGAAGCAGGTAAGCATCCAAGTGAAAGGAACCGGAGAAATGAATGTATCATTTGAGAATAATAAGATCATGATCAACAGCAGGAATATAGTTTTATATGATGTTCTTGAAAAAATAGATGAGGATATCAAGCGCCTTAAGCTTGAAAAAAAGGACGGAATGCATCTGCGACTTCTCGCAGAGGAAACATTGGGTATGCTTAAGACCATAACCGGACAATTCATGGCCTATCTTTGGTTTGAGAAAAAAGATAATGAGATAATCATGCATCTAAATGCTAAAACAGGCAGTATAGATATTGATAAGAAGAAGGAGCTGATAAACGTCTCTTCTTCCGGGAAAAACGAATATGCCAAGGGCATAATGGGTAAGATCGGAGATATCATGGAAAATGCGGTCATGGCCCGGAGCGATGTGGATGATATCGGTCTTGACCGTGAATTCGGAAATGATGAGCAAGATGATATCTCTTTACAGGATAAGACATCCGATATAAGTTATGCGTGGTCACTTCAGGAATATAAAAATGAGCTTGAAACCGAGTCGGATATCGATGTTGAAACAAAAAGGGATATCCTGGAGAAATCAATAGTAGCAAGCCTGGCGAAGGATGTAACGGTAGGGGTGAGAAGAGATACGGTCGAAATGAAGACGGTAATGGAGCTTAAAGGTAAATAAAAAACACGGGTCTGAATTATTCAGACCCGTATTTTAGTCAATCGAGGCGACGGGATTCGAACCCACGGCCTCTGCGTCCCGAACGCAGCGCTCTACCAAACTGAGCCACGCCTCGAAAATAAAGAATATAAATTAAAAAGAAAGCACCAACCCCATGGCTCGATGTCCACAGAACCAGTGCTCACTGCGCCTCCAGGGACTCGAACCCTGGACACCCTGATTAAGAGTCAGGTGCTCTACCAACTGAGCTAGAAGCGCATGCCAAAATCAAGCGCAAAAGAGATTTTACTATAATATGCATATATATGCAAGGGTTTTTTGCAAAATCGGCTATTTTGCTATTTTCAGTCATATTATGATAATTGGCAAAATTAACAATGGTCAAACCGTATATACAAATATGATACAATTGTGACATGAATTATATAGTGATGGATTTAGAATGGAACATGGGCAGGCCCCGTGAGGAGCTCAAGGTCATGCCGTTTGAGATAATAGAGATCGGAGCGGTAAAGCTTGATGATAAGCTTAATGAAATCGGGAGGTTTTCACACCTCGTGCATCCGAGAGTATATCGAAAACTCCACTGGATGAATAAAAAGATCGTTCATTTGGAAAACAGTGATCTCGAGGATGCGGAAGATTTTGAGATGGTCTACTCTGAATTCTCAGCTTTTTGCGGAGAAGAACCTTTTTTATTTTGTACCTGGGGAGATACCGATCTGACAGAGTTTCAGAGAAATATCTATTATTTTGACTGTATCCCCTTGGCGGAAGGACCTGTGGAGTTTCTGGATGTTCAAAAGCTTTGCGGATACAATGAAGGATCTCCCAAGGAGCGTATGTCGCTCGAAAAGGCGGTTGATGAGTATGGGATACCCGAAAATGAGGGGTTTCACCGGGCAGTCAATGATGCGGCTTATACTGCAGAGATACTTAAAAGGATCGACCGGAAATACGAAAAATATACATCTTTTAATACATACCATCCACCGAAAACCAAAGGAGAAGAGATCATAAAGGATTACGGGAGATATAAAAAACATATCTCCAGATGCTTCAGGGATAAGCACGAGCTGCTTTATGATAATACGATAAGGACTCTGACATGCCCTATCTGCGGTCAGAGAATAAAAAAAGAGATCCCGCTGTTTTCATTAAACAGCAAGCATTATCAAATGATGGGGGTATGTGAAAAGCACGGTGCGGTTAAGGCAAAGATACGGATAAAAAAGGAAGAAATACAGAATCTGCCTTATGCCGTAAAGACGATCAGACTGATAAATGAAGAAGAAAAAGAGAATCTTATAATCAAGTATCAGAAATCTATATCATCAAAATCAGAGTGATATCTTTTCCGTCTCTTTTTTATGTCCATACGCCGGGTCATTGCATTTCCAAAGTTATAAGCTTTTATTACATGGATAAGAAATATTATGAAGGCCACGACCACGATAGCCAGGACTACGTAAGGAAGAACATCCATTATATTGATGTATGTTATGTCCTTTTCTTCGGGCTTGTTAATAAATGCATCCTTAAAAAGGGTGACAGAGTCAGTTGCCTGCTCTAAGATCATATGGCTGCTGCCGACGTAGTCTCCCGAAAGACTGTAAATAATATCGGCAAGGATATTATCACCGGGATCATCTCTGTATTCAATGGACGAATCAAGCTTTGAAAAGGGCGTACCGGACGGAACCACCACAAAAGAAGTGGGATCCATAGTGATAAAAGAGTCGGTACTTCCAAAGGAGGAATCGTCCGTCTGGAAAAACGGAGCTTCCCGTAAGGAATATGAATCGTCGTTTTCGGCAATATTAAGCCGGGTATAGTTTCCGAACCCGAAATCAAACAGAGTGCGGGTATCGGTATAATTTTTCTCTGCCTGATCCTTCATAACGACACATATAAGAGACAGTCCGTTATCTTCAGCTACGGTGACAAGCGTTGAGCCCGCGGCGACGGTATAGCCGGTCTTGCCCCAGATGACAGGATCATATGAATAAGAAAGGCCGGGATACATTTTATGATGATTCAGCATATGTATCTCGTCGGGCTGGGTTGCAGTTACCGCAACATCATAGCTTCGCATGGATGCCAGACGTCTGCAGGTATCGTTATCATTAAACGCTTTTGCTATAAGGGCCATGTCATACGGAGATATATAATGATCCTCATTCGGAAGACCGTTTGCATTAACAAAATGAGTGTTTTTGCAGCCAAGCTCTGCAGCTCTTTGATTCATAAGCTCCGCAAACTTTTCCACCGAACCCGATACATGTTCGGCTATTGCAGACGCAGCTTCATTGGCTGAAGCAAGCATGACGCAAAGGATCGCTTCTTCCATGGGAATAGCCTGGCCGACATCCAGTCCCACGTTCGAGGATGTACGATCGATTCCAAACACCGCTTTATCGGATAAGGTAACGGTTTCCGACAAAGAACAGTTTTCCACAGCAAGGAGACAGGTCATGATCTTTGTGATCGAGGCAGGGAAATACGGCTGATCCATGTTTTTCTGATACAGTATCACTCCATTATCGGCATCCATGAGGATGGCGCCTTCAGCGGTTATCAGCGGAGCGGAGATGTTTCCCAGCGTTTTTGAAGGGATGTGGAGCGAGGCCGGGTCAGACTCTGCTTCATCGGAGGACACGGAGTCGGTGCTTACGGTTTCTGTATCTTCGTCTGCATATGCCGGATATGAAAAAACTTGTAAAGACAAAATCCAGAAAGCAAGGACGGATACGCAGATCCGGAAGGATTTTGACTTTTTGACTGTCCCGTGTAGTATAATCATGTCACATATTTTAAGATGCGACGGCAAAAATGTAAATGACGAAGAATATGCCGTTTTTCGGGAGCATAACCGATTGGGAGGAGATCATGCGGCTTAGACATATCCCGGGGTCGGAAGATGAAATAAAAAAAAGCACTTGGGTATATCAGAGCCCGGAGGAAACCCAAAAAAGTATTAAAGATCCATTATTTATAGAAATAGGAATGGGAAAAGGCAGGTTTATAATAGATAACGCTTTTTCATATCCGGACATCAACTTCATTGGTATAGAGATGTACGAAAGCGTGATGGTAAAAGCAACCAGACGCCTGGATGCGCTCCCACGAGAGGAGCAGCCCAAAAATCTTCATTTTGTAAGGATGGATGCCAGAGATATTAAAGAATACTTTCCACCGGAGAGTGTAGACAGGATATATCTTAATTTTTCAGATCCCTGGTCAAAAACAAGACATGCACACCGCAGACTTCCATCGGCCCTGTTTTTGAACAGATTCAACAGTATATTAAAAACCGGAAGCACCATAGAGTTTAAGACTGATAACCTGGGACTGTTTGAATTCGCGCTTGAGGAATATGAAAAAGCCGGCTTTACATTAATATACAAAACCTATGATCTTCATGCCGATGAGGAGGCGATGAAAAGCAATATAATGACCGAATATGAAGAAAAATTTTCGGCCAAAGGTAATAAGATATGCAAATATATAATATGCAAGACGGGTTCGGCAGATAATGTCTTGACCGTTCAATCATAAAAAGTTACAGTATCATCATGGCTGACTCCAGTGTTACAAAAAATGCTTTGGCATCCGCATTAAAGAGGCTGATGAAGAAACAGGGATTTGAAAAGATCTCTGTTTCCGAGATCTGTGAAGAATGCGGGATGAACCGAAAAAGCTTTTATTATCATTTCAGGGATAAATATGATCTGGTGAACTGGATCTTCTATGAAGATTTTCTGGGACATCTCCAGACAGCATCATACGAAGACGGGTGGGATGCTCTGAAGGATCTGTGTGAAAGCTTTTTCGCTGACAGGGAATTTTATCTGGAAGCTTTGAAGATCGAGGGACAGAATTCGTTCCGGGAGTATGTGATCGACACGGTAAAACCTCTGGCTCTGTATTTTTCCCGGGATGTATTCAGTGAAGATTCCGAAAAAGACTTTTTTTATACATTCTTTGCCGATGCTTTTTTACATGCCATATCACGATGGCTTCGGGAGAATGACCCGATATCGCCGGAGGAATTTGTAAAATGCATGCGGTCAGTTCTGGTCAATATTGCATTTAAGACGGCAAAGGGGGATGAAACGCAGGGGCTATCTTCTCCAACACGCTGATGACATCGGTCTCAAGGACGCTCATGCCTGTATTTTGGGGATACACCACACTTCCGTCGGATGCGATCTCAAATATGAATGGGATGTCGGAAATGATCTCATTCACGAGTTTTATATCCGCGTAGAGATCCCATATCAGAATAGGGTATTCCTGATCAAGCCGGGCGCGTTTGGCAAATTTTCCGGCGACACCCTTGTCACCGTCTTTTTGTATGAGGAAGATAAAAGCACTTCCGTAGGAAAGCCATTTGTCTATCGCATCTCCATCGGCCAATGAGCCGGTCTCATCCGAAGAATAAAAATAATGGATCACATAAAGGGCCCGGTCAGATTTTAGTTTTCTGCAGACCGAGTCAGCTTTACTGCTGCTTATATTGACTGAGATAACTGCATTTCCCAGATTTTTAATGGTCTTGATCTCTTCATCCGATATAACCGGGTCATTTAAGAACAATATGAAGGCACAAGTCGGATTTGAACGTATTACATCACATAGAGATGGGGTAATATTTCCTTTATCCAGTAATATCACATATGTATTTACACCAAGCGGCTTAAGACGGTTTATTAAGACACGTATGTCCCCGGTATCGATCCCTTCGGTCGACGTGCCGTCAAAATGGATCTGTACGACCCACGGAAGCATATAACCTCGTTTTTTCGATTCTTTGTGTATTGTACGCGCACCGTATGTCCAACTGTCATATCCGAGATTGAGGCCAAAGGTTTTTATTACCTTGTGATCAACCGTGGCAAGGAAATTTTCCAGCATTGTATAATATGGACTGTCATCGTTTTTCAGGAGGTTTGTTATATGCCCAAAGGTAGCCTTCTGGAAGCGCCCTTCGGAATATTGCTTTCCAAGGTCAGCCAGACGCCTGAGAGACCGTTTTGGATCATTGGTCACATCTTTTATGCCGCGATCTACGGCAGTTTCTATAAGTACTCTGGTAAAATTCTTATCATTCATAAGGCTGGATCAAATAATAATAATCTGATGCATATGTTTACCGTGTAAAGAGAAAAGGTATCCGCATCACAGTTTAATTCTCCAAAAAAAGAGTTTGCAGGTAAACGGACAAAATCCGGATTTTGTCCTAAAAAGGTTGCATGAATAAAAACAAAAGTTATGATAACAATAGGCAGAAACCGTGTTCTTAAATCCAATTGTTCTATTGTTATATCAATTGAGAGGGGAGAAATATGATAAATCAATTAAAATGCGGTTTGAGTGAACCGACATTGTTTCTGGTAAAGCTTTATGAAGCGGAAATCGCCGGTCTTATAAGCAAAAACAAAAACAACAAGCATTTTTTCAGCTTTATAGAGGATCCGGATTCGTTTGATTATGAGCATTTTGACGAGAACTGGTGGCCGCTTTTCAGGTTTTCGGATATCGGGATGAGGGCAATGAAAAACGGCAGGGACAGGGTGATCGAAGCCTTTAAGCGTCTGAAGGGAAAGGACAAAAAAGAGGCGGATCATTACGTCGATCTGTATAGTAAAAAGGAGGAGCCGATAGACAACGATGATATCTATCATATTCCGGATGACGTAAATAATCCCGGCGTATAATAGCGGGTAAGCACTACGGATAAAGAATGCGGTTTTCTGCCATGAGGTTTTTTACAGTTCGGAAGTGTGCTAAAATTAAGCTCAATGATATCCTAAGCACGAAGGAGCAGGGGAAATGAGATTCAATAGATATTTTAAGGACAATAAATGGATGCCGTATGCTATAGCCGGGTGCATCATAGTGCTATTTTATCTGCTGGCAAGTCATATAAATTACCTGTTTATAGGGATAGAGTCTTTTCTCTGGTTTATATCTCCGGTTGTAGGCGGAGCAATCATTGCTTATATTCTGGACCCTCTGGTCAAAGTTTTCGAGACAAAGGTGTTTGCCGGGCTTTATAAAAAACCGGGAGCCAGACGTATCCTTTCGGTTTGGATAACGCTGATCCTGGTATTGATCTTCGTGGCATTGTTCATGGTGGCGCTGGTCCCTCAGATAGCGCAGTCCTTAAGGAGCTTTGTTTCCAACTTTGATTATTATGCCCAAAGCCTTCAAAATCTGCTTGATTCCATGAGCCGGGAATTTAAGAGCGGCTTTGTAGATATATCCAACATAACCCAGCTCCTTGAAAAAGAGATAGGAAAGATAGTTGATTATTTACAGGATAATCTGGGAAATATAGTCAATAAATCGTTGAATGTCGGAAAGTCCATAGCAAACACCGGGATATCCTGTATCCTTGCGATATATATGCTTTTGGATAAGAGTCGTCTTCAGAGAGCCTGGAAGAGATTTTTGCAGGCGCTCCTGCCGGACAAAAGATATACCGAAGTAGCGGCTTTCTGGAACAGGTGTAACAACATACTGGTACGATATATTGCCGGAGACCTTTTGGACGGCCTTATCGTCGGAGTGGCAAATTTCATATTTATGACATTGGCCGGAATGGATTTTGCTGTGCTTGTGTCGGTGATCGTTGGGATAACCAATCTGGCCCCCACATTCGGACCGCTGGTCGGGGCCATAGTCGGGGCTTTGTTCCTTGTATTTGTCAATCCGTGGTATGCTCTCTGGTTCTTATTGTTTACAATAGTCCTTCAGACACTGGACGGATATATAATAAAGCCAAAGCTTTTCGGGAACACGCTGGGAATCTCGGCCTTGTGGATCCTGATATCTATCATTGTACTGGGCCGTATGTTCGGCGTGGCGGGGATCCTTCTTGCAATACCGGTTGCCGCTATCCTGGACATTGTTTATAAAGAGCTGATACTTGGCCGACTGGAACGCAGGAAGGAAGAGAAGAGGATAGCTATCGCCGAGGCCGAGGCAAAAAGGAGTGCGGACGAGGCGGCTAAGAAGGCAGCCAAAGAAGCAATAAAGGCAGTTGTAAAAAAGGACAGCCTTTCAGCCGGGTCAGAAGAGGAAAGAGAAAAACTGTCCGAGGATCCGGAATTAACATCAAAGAGCAAGGCTTCGGAAAACAATGATATTTGAAACTCATGCGCATTATGATGACGCTGCATTCTCGGAGGACAGAGACGAGCTGCTTTCAAAAAGTCTGAAACAGGCCGGAGTGGCCCGGGTGATGAATGTTGCAGCCGATACTAGATCCGTGGATAGTACAGACAGGCTTTCAAAAGAGTATGAGAGTGTTTATGCGGCTCTCGGAATACATCCGTCGGAGATACAGGATCTAACAGAAAACGATATCCTTCATATAAAAGATCTTATCCTTGGGAACAAAAAGGTAAGGGCGATAGGAGAGATCGGTTTTGATTATCATTACGATGACCCTGACAAGGCGGCGCAGGAAAAATGGTTTATCAGACAGATCGAGCTGGCCGGTGAGCTCTCGCTGCCCATCATAGTCCATTCCCGTGATGCGGCAGAGGATACGATGAGGGTCATAAGTAATATTTATTCTGAAACCGGATCCCGGATAAACGGGGTGATCCACTGTTTTTCCTATTCAAAAGAAGAGGCTGTTAAATATACGGATCTTGGGTTCTTTATCGGAGTAGGCGGAGTCGTAACATACAAAAACGGGAAAAAACTGAAGGAAGTGGTGGAGAAGATCCCTTTGGACCGGATAGTTACCGAGACGGATTCTCCGTATCTTTCACCTGAACCTCACAGAGGAGAAAGAAACTCTTCGATGAACCTGCCTTATATCATTAGGGCGATAGCCGGGATAAAAAACGAAACTCCCGAAAAAGTCGAGGAGATCACCTATAATAATGCGTTGAGATTATACGGTCTGGAATGAATAACGGGTATCTGGCAGACAATACAAAGCTTGTTATGGATCGGTATGGCTTTACCGCGAGCAAGCGCTTCGGACAGAATTTTATCAGGGACCGTAAGGTTTTAGAAGATATAGTCAGGGCATCCGGTCTGACTGATGAAGAGGCTGTCGTTGAGATCGGGCCCGGAATAGGCGTGCTTACCGAATTTCTTGCTGAAGCCGCCGATCATGTGTATGCGGTTGAGGTAGACAGGAAGCTCATACCGATTCTCCATGAGACCCTGAGCGGTTATGATAACATCAGCATCATAAATCAGGATATCATGAAAACAGATCTAAATGCGCTTACCGGCGGCAGATCTTTCCGGATCGTGGCAAATCTCCCTTATTACATAACGACACCGATCATAATGGGACTGCTTGAGTCGAAGGTGCACTGCAAGTCCTTAACAGTTATGGTACAAAAAGAAGTAGGAGAACGAATGACGGCTGATCCCGGAAGCAAGAGTTACGGTGCGCTTTCATTGGCGGTCAGATACCGGACCCGGGCCGCGATCGTCCGGCAGGTGCCGGCAGCCTGCTTTATCCCGTCCCCGAAAGTGGACTCCGTTGTTGTGCATATGGAAACATACGACCAGCCTGCCGTGACTGTAACAGATGAAGCGTTGATGTTTGATATCATTAGAGGAGCATTTAATCAGAGGAGAAAAACTTTGGCAAATGCCCTTGCGGGATATGCGGGCATCAACCTGGAGAAAGAACGGATCGCACAGGCGATAGAGGCTATCGGGGCAAAGCCTGCCGTAAGAGGAGAGGAGCTTTCGTTGGAGGATTTCGCAAAACTTACGGATCATATACACAAATTCTTGTAGTGGTTGTATGTTTTGTAGTACAATATATGGGTTAATTAGAAGGATCAAACAGATCCGTGACGATCCGCAGAGCATTTCCGACCGGTGGATCATGAAAAGATGTCGGGGAAAGAGATTGTCAGAAAAAGCTTTTAAGAGGCGTCGTTTTGGATAAGTACGAAAAAAAAGTCAGAATCAATCAGATCCGTTCTTTGATCGAGAACGGAGAATATCAGGAGGCTCAGGAAATAGCCGATACCATCGACTGGAAGCAGGAGCGAAGCATCCGCACGCTAAGGATGGTAAGCGAGGTATATAAGATAAACCGCAGATACGAGGATGCTCTCAACGTATTGGCCCTGGCATATCAAAAAGACCCCGAAGATCCCATAAAACGAAAAATCGTATACGATCTGTGTGAGCTGACCATTAAGATGGGACAGGTCGGCCTTGCCGTGCAGTATATGAAAGAGTTTTCAAAGATGGCTCCGACCGATGCCGGGAGATATATACTGCAATATAAACTTCTAAAGGCTACCGATGCAGATAATAACGAACGCATAGAACTGTTGGAGGAATTCAACAGCAAATATTTTTCCGATTACGACGGAAGATGGGCATATGAGCTTGCCGTGCTGTATCATGAGACAGGCAAAAACGATAAGTGCGTGGACTGCTGTAATGAGATCATGCTCTGGTTTGTTACGGGGCCGATAGTCGCAAAAGCTCTTAAACTCAAAAGCCTGCATCAGGAGCTTACCTATGAGGAGAAGCAGAAGCTACTGGCTGAGGATGGGGAGTACGGAGAGGAGGTGCTGTATCAGAAGCGCCATAAAACAGAAACCGCTCCGGTATATATGAATACAACTCCGATCATAGGTGACGGATACAGCGCTACCGATGCCGAAGACAGGATAGACGGTCAGGATGCCCTGGTCCAGGTACAAAGCGTTGATGAGCTGCCCGAGAAACCGGAGCCCGAGGAGCAGGGATTATCCATTGAGGTGAAAAAGGTAGATCCTTCTTTGGAGCCTACGATAAGGATGGCGGAAAAAAAGACCGGCCCATCGATACTTTCAAGAGAAACAACGGTACTGCCGGATGTAAACAAGGCATTGTCAGGACCTTCCGTTCAACCCGCATCCCAACATATAGACAATCCTCCGGTGGATGACAGACATACGGCGCCTCCGACAATAGACCCATCGGCTGTGGCCGGGGCTTATCCCGATCCCCGGGACGATAAAGACGGCACGGTCCCTATACAGATCCCTCCTGCCATACCGGGAGTTGAAGATGCGATCACGCAGACCGGGACCATAGCGCAGCAGGAGATATCCGTAAATCTGGATAAATACAGCACCATGAATCTCCAGGCCGAGCTTCGTGAAAACATGGAGAAACTTCAGGAGCAGACCGGGGAACCGTTGAGGGAGAGAGAAGAAAAGCTTCCCGACAGGGTGGCAGGACCGGATAAAGACCTGACCGAGATAAAGGCCAAAAGAGAGACAAAGCCAATGGCGCAGACAGTATCTGCGGCGGATACGCTAAATAAAGCGGTGCAGTCAGACAGCCGCGCAGGGGAGGCGCCGCCGTCCGTGAAGGATGACCCGGCTAAGCCCGGAGAAATGTCACAGGAAGAGATAGCATCCAAAATAACCAGCGTGCCGGTTCCGGAGCAGTTTAAGAATATCATCTCACAGGAGAAGGACGGTCAGATGCAGCTTAACGTACCGGAGGAAGATCAGGTCGATGAGAAGCAGATAACCGGACAGATGGATATAGAAAGTATTCTTGCAACATGGGATAAACTTCAGGAGGAGGCAAGGGACAGACGCATACGTGCCGCGAAGAGGAAATCCCTGGAGCAGACAAACGAACTTGCAAAAGAGGTAATAGACAGGCTTCCGGGGTATGAGGCCCCACAGGAAGAGGACGTTCCGGTGGAACCGCAGGACAAGTCCGGATCCGAGCCACTGAGTAGCGCATCATTGACTTCCGCATATACAGGACCTTTAGTCGTTCCGGCAAATGAGACGGGAGAGGTAAATACCGAGAAGATAGAGGAGGCGCTTAAGAATGAACTGGAGCAGGAGCTTCATGAACGTAAGGACGAAACTCCCGGGGATGAGACTTCGGATAAGTATAGGGACGAGGAGATAGAAGAAGAGATCCCGCAGGACAATCCGGAACAGGAATATAAGGATGAGAATGAGGGCTACAGGGAACATGGCCATTCTTCAGCCGGAGATTCGGAAGCCGCCGAGCCCACACAGGATGATTCCAATCAGGAAGCCGCCAGGAAAAAAACAGGTTTTGTTACATATGAAACAGTGGAGCTTCCCAGCGTATTCGACAGCTTCCGTCATATAAAAGGATTACCGCCACAGCTTAAAGATGCCGAGGACAAGATGTCGATGGAATCCGGACACGGAAATGTGCTCATAGTAGGAAGCGAACATGCCGCAAGGATGGAGCTTGTCCAGGCGCTCGTCAGAGATATGAGTGAGAAGAATCCAAAGGGAGAGATCAAGGCGGCATCAATAGATGCGGATACTTTCAACAGCAAGGACGTTGACAAATCCTTAAAAGCACTGGCCGGTAATATGTTGGTGATCGAGGCTGCAGGCAGACTCTCTGATGACGCGATGAACTCCATGCTGTCAGTATTGTCAGGCGGTGACAGCGAGATCCTTGTGATCCTTGAGGATTCACGGGGAGGAGCCAAGAATCTGAGCGAATATTCCGGGTTTGCGGATGTTTTTGATGTGACGATCGACATGCCGACGCTAAGCAATGATTATCTGGTCAATCACGCAAAGAGCTATGCCGGAGATAAGGGCTATATCCTGGATGATATGGCGGTCCTTGCCTTATATCAAAGGATAGATGAGCGGCAGACCGCAGATCATGTCGTGACATCGGATGAAGTTGAGCATATAATAGACTTAGCGATAAAAAGCGCAAATAAGAAAAACCTGAAGCATTTAGGAGATGTGCTGCTGGGCAAGAGATATAACGATGAGGATCTTATAGTGCTTCGCGAAAAAGATTTTGCGAAATGATCGACCCGTACGGAGGAATACGATGACTGAAAAAAAGAAGACGGTTGCGGTAAAAAAGTCCGCTGCACCTGAGAAGAAAACAAAAAAGGCAAAAGTGGCAAAACCGGCAAAGCCTTTAGAGAGAGTTTTTTTCAGCGAAGATGATGCCTATTATTTCGGTCAGGGCGTACATTATGACATATATAAAAAACTGGGGGCACATCCCTCGGCGGAAGGCGGAAAAAGAGGATTTCATTTTGCCGTCTGGGCACCACATGCAAAATATGTGTCTGTCATAGGCGAGTTTAATTCCTGGGAGAACGGGGCAAACCCCATGGATAGAGAGAATACGGTCGGAATATGGACAGTATTCATTCCCGGCGTCAAAGAGGGCGCTATGTATAAATATTACATAGTAACGGCGGAAGGAGAAGCGTTATATAAGGCTGATCCTTACGCAACGTATGCCGAAAAAAGACCCGGAACCGCATCCATTACTTATGATCTTAGCCATTTTACATGGAAAGACAGTAAATGGATGGAAGCCCGTAAAAAGAAAAACATGAAAAAAGAACCGATGGCTATATATGAATGTCATATAGGTTCCTGGATGAAACACCCGACGGAGGAAAATGACGGGTTCTATTCATACAAAGAGTTTGCTGACAGAGTATGTGAATACCTTAAAGAGATGCCGTATACTCACGTTGAGCTGATGGGGATCGCGGAGCATCCGTTTGACGGCTCATGGGGATATCAGGTAACCAGCTACTATGCTCCGACGTCCAGATACGGAACGCCCGATGATTTCCGGTACCTTGTGAATAAGCTCCATGAACAGGGAAAGGGAGTTATTCTGGACTGGGTACCGGCGCATTTTCCGAGAGATGCTCACGGTCTTGCAAATTTTGACGGGGAAGCCTGCTATGAATACGCGGATCCCAAAAAGGGAGAGCACCCTGATTGGGGAACAAAGATCTTTGATTACGGCAGAAGCGAAGTCAAGAATTTTCTTATCGGTAATGCAATATACTGGATGCAGGAATTTCATATAGACGGATTGCGGGTAGATGCCGTTGCATCAATGCTCTATCTGGATTACGGCAAGCGGGACGGTCAATGGGTAGCCAATAAATACGGTGGAAACAAAAACCTCGAGGCGATAGAATTCTTTAAGCATCTGAATTCCTGTGTCCTGGGCAAATTCCCCGGAGCGATGATGATCGCAGAGGAGTCAACGGCATGGCCCAAAGTAACCGGACAGGTTGAAGATGATGGATTGGGCTTTTCATTCAAATGGAATATGGGATGGATGCATGATTTCTGTGATTATATGAAGCTCGATCCGTATTTCAGAAAGAACAGTCACTATAAGATGACTTTCGCCATGAGTTATAACGCCGCAGAAGATTATATACTGGTGCTGTCACATGACGAGGTAGTTCATTTGAAATGCTCCATGCTGGGAAAAATGCCCGGATATACCGTTGATAAGTTTGCAAATCTTCGTACAGGATATGCATTTATGATGGGTCATTCCGGAAAGAAGCTCCTTTTTATGGGGCAGGAATTCGGTCAGGAACGAGAATGGAGTGAAGCCAGGGAGATAGACTGGTTTTCGCTGGAGGATCCTCTGCACAAAGGAATGCAAAACTGGTTTGGGGATCTGTTAAGGCTTTATAATAAATACCCCAGTATGTATGAACTCGATGAAGGGTTTGAAGGTTTTCGCTGGATAAATGCGGATGATACCGAAAAGAGCATATATTCTTTTTACAGGCAGGATCATACCGGGAAGAACAATATATTGTTTGTCATGAATTTTACCCCTATGGAAAGGGACGATTACCGGGTGGGGCTTCCCAGTCAGGCAAAGTGCACCCTGCTGTTGAATTCCGATGACGTCAAATACGGAGGAAACGGCGCAGATATCCCGAAAAGCCTAAAGGCGGAAGCAATACCCTGGGATGGACAGCCGTATTCTATCGGGTTCCGTCTGCCTCCTTTCGGCTCGGCGATCTTCAAATTCTAAGGGGCTATATCTTGTGGGTTGAGAAATATCGTCATATGGCCGATATTTTAAAAGAGACGATAAATGGATTTGCGTTTGAGAGGACAGATTAACAAGGAGGTAACATTATGGCATTAGACGGAATCGGAGCCGGCAGCTCGTTCAATACGGCGGACTATTATACATTCAGAAAAAAGACCGAAGTTGATGCGGCTGAACAGGAGAACAAGCAGTCCAAGTCTGCCACTTCATCGGGAGTTGTATATGAAAACACTTCTGATACGGCAGATACATCAGCGGGTGCAACAAAGGCTAAAACGGTCGATCACGCAGCTATCGTGGAAAAGATGAAAAAGGATGCAGAGCAGCAGACCGCTAACTTACGATCGATAGTGGAAAAGCTCATGCTGGGTCAGAGCAAAGCTTCAAGCATTGCAGGGGCCGAGACCGGTGAGAATTCTCTGACCAATGACGATGACATGTGGAAATTCCTCGCCAGTGGGGACTTCACGGTAGATGCGGCCACCAAGGCTCAGGCTCAGGCTGATATAGCCGATGACGGTTATTGGGGAGTAGAGCAGACATCGGACAGGATACTTGATTTTGCAAAGGCTCTTGCCGGAAATGATCCGAGTAAGGCACAGCAGTTGTTCGATGCTTTCAAAGAGGGTTATTCGCAGGCAGAAGAGACATGGGGAGATAAGCTTCCCGATATTTCGCAGCAGACCTTCGATGCGGTGGAAAAGAAATTTAATGAGTGGATGAATCCTGAAGCAGCTGTGGAAGAATGAGAGCTATAAAAAACTGAGATATAAAAGGCTATGAGAACTGAAAAAGGCTCATAGCCTTTTTTTTTGAGTTCTTGAATTGTATACAACGATTTAGTATAATATGAAAGACTTTGTATTATTTTCCAAACAAAGCTTCGGTCGGTATGACGTCCGGAGCCTGCGATATACCGGGGGAGAGATGAGATCATAATTATGGATATCAGGGCATATGCTAAAATCAATCTGGCGCTTGACATTGTGGGCCGGAAGGAAGACGGATATCATGAACTGCGTACTATCATGCAGCAGATAGATCTTTATGATGAGATAAAACTGTATGCCGAAGCAGAGATCGGAGGAAGCGGCGAAAAAGGACAGATCCTGGTATCCTGTAATGATTCAATGGTTCCTACCGATGAGAGAAATCTGGCATACAAGGCGGCCAGGCTGCTCTTTGACGAGTTTGAGATCACGGATGCCATATTGATAGAGATAGAAAAAAACATACCGGTTTCGGCCGGACTTGCCGGGGGATCAACAGATGCGGCAGCGGTCCTTAAGGGTATAAATGAATACTTCGGACTTGGGCTTTCTCAGGAGGAGCTTATTCAAAGAGGGGTAAGACTTGGAGCGGATGTGCCTTTTTGTATAATGGGAGGCACGGCATATGCGGGAGGAATAGGGGAGGAACTGGTTCCTCTCGGTGCTTTGGATGAATTTATCGTGCTTGTTGCAGTCCCCGACACAAGAGTATCGACAAAATGGGCATATAACGCATATGATCAGCTGGCATCCCAGGGTAATATAAGACACCCGGATATCGATCAGATGAGAGCGGCCATAGAGATGGAAGATTTCGGATGCATACCGGATTTTCTCGGAAATGTGCTGGAATATGCCACCATCCCGGAGTATGCCATTATTTCCAAGGTAAAAAACACAATGATGCAAAACGGCGCGGCCGGGGCATTGATGAGCGGTTCCGGACCCAGTGTATACGGGCTTTTTATGGACGAGGATAAGGCGGCCAAGGCATACGATGTATTGGATATGTTCAATCTGGTCCCGGAGGAGAGAATATTTCTCACGGGATTTCACAATGAGTAGGTGAAAAGATATGGGCTTCTATGAGAATGAGGAGGATGCATTTCTCCCTTTAAGAGACGTTGTTTTCAAGCAGCTTAGGGAAGAGATCCTGTACGGCAAGCTTAAGCCGGGAGAGAGACTTATGGAAATAGCGCTTTCCGAAAGACTGGGGGTCAGCCGGACTCCGGTAAGGGAAGGCATAAGGCTTTTGGAAAAAGAAGGTCTTGTTGTGATGCTTCCGCGCAGAGGAGCCCATGTTGCGAGCATCACGGCCAAACAGCTCGAAGACGTTCTGGAAGCCAGACGAACACTTGAGACGTTTGCCGTAAATACCTGCTGCGCAAGGATAACAAAAAAGAGATTTGAAGAGCTTAAAGAAGCAAATAAAAACTTTGCGGAGGCAGTGGAGAGCCGGGATCTCAGGAAAATGGCGGATACCGATACCGAATTCCATAATGTGATCATAGATACGGCGGGAAACGAAAAAGTTAAGGAGCTTCTGATCAGTCTGAAGGAACAGATCTTTCGGTATAAATATGAATTTATGAAGGAAATGGATGATCCGACAATTCTGGTCAGAGAGCATGACCAGATAATAAAAGCTATCGGCGACAGCCGTTCCGATAAGGCGGTAGAGCTTTTAAGAATGCACATCGATTCTCAGGCTATAGCCATTTACAGAAAACTGAAATGACAAAAGACTGCTGTTTGACGATAGAGACCCGGACCGCTCAAAGCGAAGCAGTTATCACAGAGACCAAAGCCCGATACTGCCGGAAAGGCGGGAGACATCATATATTGTTCGATATTGAGGGTGACAGATGTCGTATCGGGTTTGATGACAACAGTCTGCTTTATAAAAGGACGGGAGTCCTTTCATATGAACTCAGTCTGATCTCCGGAAAAACTACAGATGCGGAAATGAGTACTCCTTACGGACGCACCGGCATAACATGTACGACCCGTAAATATGAGATTCGGACCGAGAGAGACGGGTTTATCATAGAAACAGATTATGATATAGCTGATGAAAGATATGAAATGAAGATACGATTAAGCTAACAGGAGGGAGAAAAGTGAGGATCAGAAAAGCTATTATACCGGCGGCGGGGCTCGGGACGAGATTTCTGCCGGCAACAAAGGCTCAGCCAAAGGAGATGCTTCCGATAGTCGACAAGCCTACCATACAGTACATTATAGAAGAGGCGGTAGCCAGCGGTATTGAAGATATCGTTATCGTTAACGGAAGGAACAAAGGCTCCATAGAGGACCATTTTGACAGGTCTATAGAGCTTGAGATAGAGCTTGAGAAGAAGGAAAAAGAAGAAGAGCTCGAAATGGTAAAATCCATTCCGGAAATAGCGAACATTTATTTTATCAGGCAGAAAAAACCACTTGGATTGGGACATGCCGTGCTGTCAGCCCGCCGGTTCATAGGAGATGAGCCTTTTGCCGTATTATTGGGCGATGATGTTGTCGTATCCAAAAAACCGGCCCTGAAGCAGATGATAGAAGCATATAACGAGTATAACAACAGTATCATAGGGGTACAGACCGTGCCTCACGAGGTTACCTATCAGTACGGTATAGTAAACGGAAAAGCTGTTGATGACAGGGTTTACAAGGTAAAAGATCTGGTGGAGAAACCTCCGATAGATAAAGCCCCCTCTGATGTGGCGATCCTGGGCAGATATATCCTGACACCGAATGTGTTCAATTATCTCGAGAATCAGGAAAGAGGCGCGGGAGGCGAGATACAGCTTACAGATGCGCTTAAACGCCTGGCAAAAGATGAAGCAGTTTATGCCTATGATTTTAAGGGGCACAGATACGATTGCGGATCAAAGGTAGGTTTCTTACAGGCAAATATAGAGTTTGGACTGCGCAGACCCGAACTGAAGAAGGATTTGGAAGCCTACATTAAAAGTCTGGCTCAGAACATAGAAAAAGCCATAGATTTTGATTAAGGAGAATAGCATGAGTACGGGATGGATAGTCACTATAGTTCTGTTTGTTATACTGGTCGGTCTGGCGATCGCGTTGTATTTCTTCGGAAAGAGAGCACAAAAAAAACAGGAAGAGCAGCAGGAGCAGATCGAGGCATCGGCACAGGTAGTCCAAATGCTCATAATAGACAAAAAGAAGATGCGGCTGAACGAGGCGGGACTGCCCGATGCGGTGATACAACAGACTCCGAAGCTCATGAGACGTTCAAAGGTGCCTGTTGTAAAAGCAAAAGTCGGGCCTCAGGTCATGAGTTTCATTGCCGACGCAGCGATATTTGATGAGATCCCGGTAAAGAAAGAGGTTAAGGCTACGGTGAGCGGGATATACATCTCAAAAGTAAAAGGGGTAAGAGGCTCTCTCAACAAAGGGGCCGAGCCTGTCAAGAAAAGCCGTTTCCAGCAGTTTAAGGAAAATCTGCAGGAAAAAGCGGGAGCAACCCCCACTAAAAAGAAGTAAACCGGCACATGACCGGACCGATGACACGAATACTGATAAAGGACGGGAAATAAAATGGCAGATAAGAAAAAAGTCGAGCAGATCACTTCAATGGATGAGGATTTTGCCAGATGGTATACAGATGTGGTAAAAAAGGCCGAGCTTATGGATTATTCCAGCGTAAAAGGATGCATGATATTCCTTCCGGCGGGATATGCCCTTTGGGAGAATATTCAGAACCTGCTGGACAGAAGATTTAAGGAGACAGGCGTCGAAAACGTTTATATGCCGATGTTTATTCCCGAGAGTCTGCTGCAGAAGGAAAAAGACCATGTAGAGGGCTTTGCACCGGAAGTTGCATGGGTCACCGAAGGCGGAGGAGAGAAGCTGGAGGAACGCATGTGTGTAAGGCCGACTTCAGAGACATTATTTTGCGATCTTTATAAGGATATCGTGCATTCATACAGAGATCTTCCCAAGGTATTTAATCAGTGGTGCTCCGTCGTAAGGTGGGAGAAGACGACAAGACCGTTTCTAAGATCCAGAGAATTCCTGTGGCAGGAGGGGCATACGGTACATGAGACCGCGGAGGAGGCGGAAGCGCGGACGTTGCAGATGCTTAATGTTTACGCGGACTTTTTGAGGGAAGATCTAGCCATCCCGACCATAAAAGGCCAGAAAACGGAAAAGGAACGATTTGCAGGAGCGGTCAGCACATATACGATAGAAGCAATGATGCATGACGGAAAAGCCCTTCAGAGCGGGACATCGCATAATTTCGGGGACGGCTTCGCAAAGGCTTATGGGATCGAGTATACCGGCAGGGATAATTCACAGCATAATCCTTTTCAGACTTCGTGGGGACTTTCCACCAGGCTGATAGGTGCGCTGATAATGGTTCACGGAGATAATGACGGTCTGGTGCTCCCGCCCAGGATAGCTCCGACCCAGGTAGTTATCATTCCCATACAGCAGCAAAAAGACGGTGTTCTGGATATGTGCCGTAAGGTTGCAAAGGAAAAACTGGAGGGACTCAGGGTAAAGATCGATGATACCGAGAGATCTCCCGGGTTTAAGTTTGCCGAACAGGAAATGAGAGGTTTTCCGGTCCGCATAGAGATAGGCCCGAGGGATATCGAAAACGGTGAATGTGTAGTGGCACGCCGCGATACCGGTGAAAAGATGACGGTAAAGCTGGATGAGCTGACAGCCTGTGTGCCGAAGCTTTTGGATAATATACAAAAGGACATGTATGAGAGGGCGAAAGAACATCTTGAGAACTCCATATATGATGCCGTTGATTATGAGGAATTTAAGAAACTCATAGATGAAAAGCCGGGATTTGTAAGAGCTATGTGGTGCGGAGAGCAGGAATGTGAGGATATGATAAAGGCGGATACTACCGCAACATCCAGATGCATGCCTTTTGAAAACAACTCGCCGATATCGGATAAATGTGTATGCTGCGGAAAACCGGCCAAAAAGCTTGTGATATGGGGGAAAGCATACTGATCAATAAGGAACGATGCGCGACAAGCGGGAATATATGGAGTTTAGACTTCCGGAAAATGTAAGATATATAATCCGTACTTTACAGGACGCAGGCTTTGACGCATATGCAGTCGGAGGCTGCGTTCGTGATGTTCTGCTTGGAAGAAAGCCTGCAGACTGGGATCTGACCACCAACGCGGATCCGCAGGAGGTCAAAAAGCTTTTTCGCCGGACCATAGACACCGGGATAAAGCACGGTACGGTAACGGTAATGCTTAATGATGAGGATCACAATTATAAGGGATATGAGGTCACAACGTATCGGATAGACGGGGAATACGAGGATTCAAGACATCCGAAGGAAGTCATCTTTACGAAGGATCTTGGTCAGGATCTGGAACGACGTGACTTTACGATAAACGCCATGGCATATAATGAACAGGCCGGACTCGTTGATGGATTTGACGGAAAGAACGATCTTAAGCAGCACATTGTCCGGGCGGTGGGAGATCCCTATGAAAGATTCGAGGAGGATGCGCTCAGGATACTGAGAGCATACAGGTTCGCGGCTCAACTGGGCTTTTGTATAGAACGGGAAACAGAGGCGGCGGCCGTGAAGCTTAAGGGCAGCCTCAGAAAGATCTCGGCGGAACGGATTCAGGCAGAATTGACCAAACTCATATGTTCACCTCATCCCGATGTATTGTTCGATATGTATAAGGCGGGTATCACCGGGGTTATCCTTCCTGAGTTTGACCGGTGTATGAAAATGGATCAGAAAAACCGCCATCATATTTATAATGTTGGTGAGCATACGATAAGAGCCATGATGGTCAACGCAGAGTATTCGGAGGTTGAGTTTGATCCCGATACCTTGAGGTATATACGATATGCACTCCTTTTTCATGATTTCGGAAAACCGGATGCAATGACCGAGGACGGGAACGGAGCAAGACATTTTAAGGGACATGCACAGATCTCGGAACGGATAGCAACAGAGATAATGAAGAGACTGAAGCTTGATAACGATACCATAAACACGGTGTCTGCCCTTGTGAAGTGGCATGACTACCGTCCCAATCCGACGGAAGCGAATGTGAGAAAAGCCATGAACCGGACCGGGACAGATATTTTCAGGCTTTTGTTCCCGGTAAGGGTGGCGGATACACTTGCCCAGTCGATGTATAAACGGGAAGAAAAGCTCTCTTATGAGAGGGAGCTGATGAGGATCTACATCAAAATATTACAGGATAAAGATCCGATCACAGTAAAAGATCTGGCGATAACCGGTAAGGATCTGATAGAACACGGGTATGAACCCGGACCGGATATCGGAAGGAAACTGCAGGAGCTGTTGGAAGAGGTTTTGGAAGATCCGAAATGCAACACAAGAGAAATACTCTTATCCAGAATATGATCATATATAAACTGGCTGTGATCACGGTATTATCCGCGGGTCTTCTGATATCCTGCGGAAAGACTGAGCCTGCACCCGTGCCGGATACGGTTTCCGATGCCGTTATACAGGAAAAGCTTGAATCGGCGGAGCTTGAGGCGCATGATACTGCGATCTTCATGGATTATGAAGCCAAGCATGGGGAAGTAAAGCTTATGTCAGCGGATAATGGGCGGACGTATACAGTCGCGATCGATAATCTTACCGAATTTAAGGATAATTACGGGAAGGTTTCAGTCCCCGAGCTTTTTGAAATGGGAATGATCGTGGAAGTGGATGTCTCGGTACATTCAAAGACCCTTAAATCCATGCAGCAGGCGCCGGATGCCTTTGTAAGACGTGATGTGGAAGATTTTGAGATCAACCGGAACAGAGGCGTGTTCAGTCTGGATGACGGTACAAATCTCCGCATAACGGAGAACACATTGGTGATAAAGGGTGATAAAACCGTAAAAATGACCGACATATCCGAAAGCGATATCCTTTTACTGCGGGGGATAGATCATGATCTGTACAGCATAAAGATCACATCGGGATACGGACATTTAAGGGTAAAGGGCGCTCAGTATTTTGAAGGAGGCTGGATACAGATAGCCGGCATGTTCAGGCCGGTATCCGATGATCTGCTGATAGATGTCCCGGAGGGAGAGTATGATCTGGTCGTCTCCTATAAAGGACAGGGCGGCACGAAGCATGTAGTCATAACACGGGGAAAAGAAACCAAGGTGGATGTGTCGGATCTGAAGGGAGATCTGATCAAGACGGGAGAACTCGTGTTTACCATAAGACCTCCGGAGGCTGATCCAACGGTAAAGATCGATGGGGAGAAAGTGAACCATCTTAAGCCCGTGGAACTGGAATACGGGGTATATCTTCTTGAAGTAACGGCAGAAGGCTATACAGCGATAAAGGAGCGGGTCGCGGTCGGATCTGAGGCGGCGAATATCGATATAGAGCTTTTGAAGGATGAGAATGACAGCGGTGAGGTTTCCCAGAATAAGACATCAAAGACTGCTTCCAAACCTCCGGCATCCGCAAATGAGCTTCCATCGACTCTCAGCAGTACAACAGGGGTTTCCGCAAACGGAACAAATACTGCCGGGAGCAGGTCAAGCAGGTCTTCATCAACAGGAAGCACCTCAAACCGGAGTACGTCATCCTCGGCGAGCTCGTCTGCATCCAGCTCTTCCGCCGGGGTGGGAACGGATTCCTCGATCCAGCAGGGGAGCCGTATATACATCGATGCACCGGCGACCGCTGAGGTGTATTTTGACGGAATATATAAAGGGATAGTACCGTGTTCCTTCCCGAAAGAAAGCGGAACACATGTAATAACTCTCAGGAAAGACGGATACGAGACCAGAACCTTTACGGTTACGGTCGACAACAGTACACAAAATGATACGTACTCTTTTTCGGCTTTGCAGGAGCAGTGAAAACACAGGAAGAAAACAAGGGGTAAACAGGGAGAAGAGCAAAATGGGATATATGGAAGAATACAACAGATGGTTATCGGAGCTTGACGGATCAGATCCGTTATATAAGGAGCTTGTCCGGATAGAAGGAGACGAAGATGAGATAAAGGATCGGTTTTACAAGGAGCTCAGTTTCGGAACGGCAGGACTCAGGGGAAAGATCGGCGCAGGAACAAATCGCATGAACCGTTTTACGGTCAGCCGCGCATCACAGGGGATCGCGGATCTCATAAAGGAGGAGGGGGAGGAAGCCTGCGATAAGGGTGTGGTCATTGCGCATGATCCCAGGCATTTTTCCAAAGAGTTTTCCGTGCTGACGGCCTGTATATTCGCGGGAAACGGGATCAAGGCGTTTATATTTGATGACCTCAGACCCACACCGCAGCTTGCCTATGTCATCAGACAGCTGCATGCCGTTTCGGGAATAAATATAACGGCATCCCATAATCCGAAAGAATATAACGGGTATAAAGCTTATTGGTCGGACGGTTGTCAGGTAGGATCGGATATCGCTGACAGGATGACCGAAAAGATCCGGAAAGTGGACATGTTTGGGGGAGTGACCGTCGCGGATTTTGACCGGGCGGTAAAGGACGGGCTTATAGAGGTCCTGTCCCCGGAATGGGATAAAAAATATCTGGAAGAGATCGGTTCACTGTCAATACATAAGGGCGAGGAGCTTGATCTGACCATTCCCATAGTGTATACCCCGCTTAACGGCGCCGGACACGTTCCGTTCATGAAAATGCTTTCCAATGCCGGGTTTGTAAACAGATATGAAGTTAAGGAGCAGTCTGAACCCGATCCGGATTTTACTACAGTGGGATATCCCAACCCGGAAGATCCAAAAGCATTCGCTCTGGCAGAAAAGCTTGCGGAAAAGACGGGGGCCGAGCTTATCATGGCTACGGATCCCGATTCCGACAGGTTTGCCATAGAGATAAAAAGACCGGATGGGACCTATCTTCCGCTGAACGGAAACCAAACCGGATATATCCTTGTTAATTATATTCTGGAGGGCAGAAAGACCGCCGGGAAGCTCCCTTCGAACGGGGCTATGGTAAAATCCATCGTAACAGGCAATTTGAGCACGTTGATAGCGGAGAGTTATGGGATAAAGATGTTCGAGTCACTTACCGGATTCAAGAACATCTGCGGAAGGATACCGTTGCTTGAAAAAAGCGGCCTTGTATATCTGTTCGGATACGAAGAGTCCGTGGGATATGCAGCATCCGTAAATATCCGTGACAAGGACGGGATCTCCGCAGGAATGCTTATAGCGGAAGCGGCGGCGTACTATAAAAAACAGGGCAAGACCCTGCTTGATGTATTAACCGAAATATATGAAAAATACGGGTATTTCGCGGAGGATGAACCCAATATAGTGCTTGACGGAATAGAGGGGGCAGCGCGCATCGGACGCATGATGGCGTTTACAAGAGCGGAGATTCCCGAAACGGTCGGAGGGATCAGGGTAGTAAGCGTAATAGATTACAAAGACGGATATGAAGATATCCCGCCTTCAGATGTTTTGAGGTTTTTCCTTGAGGATGGCTCCTGGTATGCGGTAAGGCCTTCCGGGACAGAGCCAAAGATCAAATTTTATTTTTATTCCAGAGATAAGTCACGGGAAGCGGCGCTTGAAAAAAATAAAAGGATCCGGGATGAAGTATTTACCCGGATCCGGTCGGTCGTTTGATCAAACAGGGATTTCTATAATTGAAAGTCCAATCCCACGGGGCAGTGATCGGAGCCGTAGACATCGGTCAGGATATCAGTGCTTTTGATCGCATCCCGCATACGTTCCGAAACGATAAAATAATCTATCCGCCATCCGGCATTGTTCTGGCGGGCATGGAATCTGTATGACCACCAGGAATATACTCCGGTTTCATCCGGATGGAGATATCTGTAGGAATCGGTGAAGCCTGATCTGAGCAATACCGACATTTTATCGCGTTCCTCGTCGGTGAATCCGGCATTGTGGTGGTTGGAAGAAGGATTTTTCAGGTCGATCTCCTCATGAGCAACATTCAGATCTCCGCAATAGATAACAGGTTTCTTTTGGTCAAGCCGCATCAGGTATTCCCGCATCGCGTCTTCCCATTCCATGCGGTAAGAAAGACGCGAGAGATCCTGTTTGGAATTCGGGGTATAGCAGACAACGAAGAAGTGATCCTCATATTCTGCTGTGATCATACGACCCTCGTGGTCGTGTTCTTCTATTCCCAGTCCGAAGGTCACGGATAAAGGTTCCTCTTTTGTAAAGAGTGCCGTACCGGAGTAGCCTTTTTTCTCTGCGTAATTCCAATACATATGATAACCGGGAAGGTCAAAATCCTTAAGCTGTCCTTCTGATAGCTTGATCTCCTGAAGACCGATGGCATCAGCGTCCGATCGGATCGCGAAATCGGAAAAACCTTTTTCTATGCAGGCTCTAAGGCCGTTTACGTTCCAGGATATATATTTCATTTTTTCACCATGCGTTTTGGATCAGGAGATCGCCGTTACTTCGTAGTCTTTTGCCTCGACTGCGGATCTGAGCATGTCGTCGGGAACATCTTTGCTCAATTCGACCACTGCTGTACCGTCCTTATGTGAAACAGTGGCAGAAGAAACACCGTCAAGTCCCTCAAGGGCTTTTTTTACATTCATCTCACAGTGCTCGCACATCATCCCGTTTATACTTATGGTTTTATTCATGGTTTCCTCCTTGTGAATATCTTTATTCCCTATTGTATCATGTTTCCCCGTTCTTTGTATCGCCCGGTCATGTTTCGGGTCATACAGTCTGAAAAGATTAAGCCGCAGGGCATTTACGCATACGGTGACCGAGGAAAAGCTCATTGCCAGCGCTCCGATCATCGGTTTCATCTCAAAATCCCAGTTGAACAGTGCCTGATAAAGACCTATCGCCAACGGGATGCATATTATATTATAAAAGAAAGCCCAGAAGAGGTTTTGATGGATATTCCGTATCGTTGCCCTGCTCATCCTGATCGCTGCGGGAACATCCGAAAGCCGGCTTTTTACAAGGACTATATCTGCAGCATCTATGGCGACATCGGTCCCGGCCCCTATAGCGATCCCCGTATCGGCCCTTGTAAGCGCGGGAGCATCGTTTATCCCGTCACCAACCATTGCAACACGCCCCTCTTTTTGAAGATCTTTTATCGCCCGCTCTTTTTCATCCGGACGAAGACCTGCGATGACGTCGCTTACTCCGGCGGCAGAACCTATCGCTTTTGCGGTCCGCTCATTATCTCCCGTAAGCATAACAACTTTGATGCCCATATTTTTCAGCTGCCGGATGGCCTCGGGTGCTTCGTCTTTTATCGTATCGGCTACTGCAATGATCCCGAGGAGTTTTTCATTATCGGCAAAATAAAGCGGGGTTTTTCCTTTCCGTGCAAGAGCATCCGCCTGTTGTCGGATCTGATCTTCTATAATGACCGACTCTGAAATAAAATCAGCGTTTCCTCCTATTATTGCCTTCCCGTCAAGTCTTGCGGTAAGTCCCTTACCCGGAAGGATGGAAAAATCCGTTACATCGGGAACGGAAATCCCAATGTTCTTTGCATAGGAAGTTACGGCCTTAGAAAGAGGATGCTCGCTTTTTGCCTCTAATGCGGCCGCAGTTATGAGGAGTCGGTCTTTTGAACAGCCGGTGTTTTCGATCATATCCGTCACTTCCGGGTTCCCGTTTGTGATCGTACCTGTTTTGTCGAGTGCTACGATCTCCGTACGACCGGCGCCTTCAAGAGAGGCAGCGGTTTTGTATAAAATGCCGTTACGGGCCCCCATCCCGTTTCCTACCATTATGGCCACAGGGGTCGCAAGGCCCAGGGCGCAGGGGCAGGAAATGACCAGAACGGATATCGCTCTTGCAAAAGCGATACCGAATTCTGCTCCGGCGATCAGCCATCCCAAAAGCGTGAGCAGAGATATTATCATAACTGCGGGACAGAATACAGCGGAGACTTTGTCGGCGATGCGGGCAAGGGGAGCTTTTGTGGCGGCAGCATCGGAGACCATTTTGATGATCTGGGAAAGAGTTGTATCCGCGCCGACTCTTGTTGCCCGTCCTTTGATATAGCCTGACGTGTTTATGGTTGCGGCAGAGATCGTGTCTCCCGTTGTTTTGTCCACGGGTATCGATTCTCCGGTGAGCGCTGCTTCATTTATCGCTGTGACACCATCTATTATCACACCATCAACGGGGATGCTTTCTCCCGGTCTGATCACAAATATATCACCGACCCGTACATCCGATATGTTCACTTCCGTGACAACTCCGTCTTTTTCTACATTTGCCGTCTGAGGAGTAAGACGCATGAGAGATTTCAGGGCATCCGTAGTTCTGCCTTTTGAATATGATTCCAGAGTCTTACCGATGGTGATGAGCGTCAGTATCATGGCAGAAGATTCAAAGTACATGTGATCGTGGCCCAATATCATTACCTGCCCATGGTCGCCTTTGCTCATGGCGTCCGTTAACATCAGCAACGCACCGAGGGAATAGAAAAAGGCCGCAGAGGATCCCATTGCCACAAGGGTATCCATATTGGAACTGCCGTGTCTAAGAGCACCGAATCCTGAAATAAAGAACTTACGATTGATATACATCACGATCATCGTAAGAAGCATTTCTATGATCCCCAAGGCAGCATAGTTATCGATCATTTCCGGCACCGGAAGATCAAGCATCATATGCCCCATGCTGAAGTACATCAGGATCAGAAGGAAGACGGAAGAAGAGATAAGTCTTTTTATCATCGCAGGAGTCTCTTTATCTTCCAGGGCCGCTTCTTCGGCTTTAAGGCGTTCGTAATCATCGGAGCGATCCGGAGCGGAATCGGAAAAGGCCGTGGATGCGCCGTATCCTGCATCCTCAACCGCGCGGATCACATCTTCTTCTCTGGCGGATCCTTCGACCGTCATAGAATTGGTCAGGAGACTGACCGTTACTTTATCCACACCGGAAACCTTACCGACCGCTTTTTCCACATGCATCTGACAGGCGGCGCAGGACATCCCGGAAACATTGTATTTTTCGGCCATATCTTATATAACCTCGTACATATCGCGCGCTTCTTCTTTTTTTACGGTCTCTGCCACGGAAACAACTCTGACTTTTACGGTTTTGTCTCCGAAGGTTATACTTATCCTGTCGTTGGGCTTAACATCCGTCCCTGCTTTAGCCACCCTGTCGTTAACCGTCACGCGTCCTGCGTCACAGGCCTCGTTTGCCACGGTCCTGCGTTTTATCAGCCGGGATACTTTTAGATATTTATCCAGTCTCATCATTTACCTCACAATCAAATAAGAGCGTCTATCTAAATGACAGACGCTCCCGTTGTTGATCTTAAATTGAACTATCCGGATCACTTCTTGTTTACAAGATCCTTAAGAGCCTTACCGGGCTTGAACTTAGGAGCCTTTGAAGCTGCGATCTTCATTGTTGCGCCGGTCTGAGGATTTCTGCCCTCACGAGCTGCCCTCTTTGCTACTTCGAAGGTACCGAAACCAACAAGCTGGATCTTATCACCCTTCTTAAGCTGTGCTCCGACTGTATCCGTGAAAGCCTTAAGAGCCTTCTCTGCATCCTTCTTTGAAATGTCAGCTTTACTAGCCATTGCTGCAACTAATTCTGTCTTGTTCATCTGATGAACTCCTCCTCTAAATATTAAAGATTCTCAACATGTGGCACTTTATTGCGACCACATCATACTTTATAACTGTAAAAGATGGCTTTGTCAAGCATTCTTATAAAAAAGATGATAATTTGGCGGGAGGGTTATCATGTTCTGAAAAAAAACACGCAAAAGCCGAGTTGACATAAAAAGAATATATGTGCTAGAATACTATATCTTGTGCAGAGAAGGCGAAATATCGCCAAAACAGTATCAATATTTAGAAAAAAAAGATATAATCATATAAGCAGGTTATCCTGCCCGGATGACGGCAGATGAAAACATACGAAATATTGGGAATCAGGATAAGGGACTATTCAGTCAGAGAGGCACTTCATAGTACAACGGAGCTGCTTTCGGACAATACGCCCTCCATCGTGTTTTTTTTGACGAGGGGGGTGCTTCTTGGTGCGACCGATTCTGAAGAACATAAGGCTTTTATGGAAGAGGGTGCAGACATAACCATGGTGGCATCCTCAGATATTTTTAAGGCGGCAAATGTTTCGGAAAAGGGCAGGGAAAGGGAGATCGAAAGAAATCTGTATATCAAAGGACTATTAAGGATGTTGTCCCGGGAACACAGAAGGATATATCTTATGACTCAGAACGCCGTGCAGATGGAAGAGCTAAAGACCTTACTGGGGACATTCGAAAATGCACTGCAGATAGCCGGATCGTTTGTAAATACCGATGGAGCATCGGTCGAGGATATCACGAACGACATTAATACGGTAACGCCTTATGTAGTGTTTGCGGTAATGGACGGCAATGAGGGGATCGACTTTGTCAGTGCCGGTAAGAAATATATGAACACCAGGCTGATGATCGTGCTTCAGCCGGAGATGTTAAAGGTAAAAGAGGATGGTTCGGTAAAAAAAGGTTTTACGACCAAGCTTTCAGAAAAGCTGTTTACGCGTATAGCCGGACGGTATAAGGAGTAAAGAGGAGTCGGACAAATGATCTTATTGGAAGATGTGGTAAAAACATACAGTTCGGGTTCACCGGCGCTGAATGGGATAAGTCTTAATATTGATGCGGGGGAATTTGTATTTATCGTCGGGGACTCGGGAAGCGGAAAAAGCACCCTTATAAAGCTTTTATTGAGGGAATTAAAGCCCACATCGGGACACATTATCGTTAATAATACCGATGTCACACGGTTACGCCACGGGCGGATCCCGAAATACCGCAGGAATATAGGGTGTGTATTTCAGGATTTCCGTCTCCTCAAGGACAGGAATGTATATGAAAATGTCGCATTTGCGCAAAGAGTGGTCTCGGTCCCCGGAAGAGAGATAAAGAGAAATGTGCCGCAAGTCCTGTCAACTGTCGGACTGGCTGAAAAATACAGCTCCAAACCGAAGGAGCTCTCCGGAGGAGAACAGCAAAGGGTCGCTGTGGCAAGGGCCATAATAAATAAGCCTCCGATACTGCTGGCCGATGAGCCCACCGGTAATCTGGACCCTAAAAATTCATGGGATATAATGAAGCTTCTCGAAAAGATAAATCGAAACGGAACTACCGTTCTGGTCGTTACACATAACCGTGAGATAGTGAATGCCATGCAGAAAAGAGTGATCACCATGAAAAAGGGCGTGATCCTTGCGGATCAGGAGAAGGGAGAATACATAGATGAGGATTAGCACATTGGGATACACCATGCAGCAGGGTGTAAAATCCATTTTCAGGAACAAAGTATTCTCTTTGGCCACTATAGCGACGATCGGAGCCTGTATCTTCCTTTTCGGGATCTTTTATTCTGTCGTGGTCAATTTTCAGAACATTATCCATCAGGCAGAGTCCGGCGTGGCCGTGACGGTCTTTTTTGAAAAGGACATTTCCGATGAAAGGATACAGGAGATCGGAGAGGAGATCAGCATGAGAGCCGAAGTGTCGAGGGTGGTCTTTGTATCCGCAGAGCAGGCCTGGGCTGATTTTAAGGACGAGTATCTGGGGGAATATGCAGATACCTTCGGTGACGATAATCCTCTTGAGGACGATGCGAACTATGAGGTTTATCTGAGCGACGTATCCATGCAGGAGCAGCTGGTCGAATATATCTCCGGACTTCAGGGGGTAAAAGAGATCCACAAATCCGCAAATGTTGCAAATACGTTAAACGTTGCCAACAACCTTGTAAGCTATGTATCACTTGCGATCATATTTATCCTTTTTGCGGTCTCCATTTTCCTTATCAGCAATACGGTGGCGATAGGGATATCCGTAAGGCGTGAAGAGATAGCGATCATGAAGCTTATAGGGGCTACCGATTTTGTGGTACGGTCCCCATTCCTTTTTGAGGGGATCATCCTCGGACTTATCGGAGCCGCGATTCCTCTTGTGATCATATATTATATATATAACAAGGCTGTAGGTTACGTTATCAAGGAATTTGCGGTGCTGAATTCGATACTTGCTTTCATTCCCGTGGAGCAGATCTTTTATACGCTGGTCCCTATCGCGTTGATCCTCGGCGTGGGAATAGGATTTCTGGGGAGCGCCATAACCGTTCGCAGACATTTGAGAGTATGACAGGATTATTCCGGAAAACAAAATACGGGATCATATTTGTGCTGTGCCTGTTTCTGTGCATGGCACAATTTTCATTCCTGCCCGGGACTGTTGCCTATGCGGATGAAGATGAGAATGATGATGGCAATGAGGAAGACAGCGGGGATAACAAAGAAGAAGACAAAAATGAAGAGAATAACAGCGGAACAAGCGGTTCCTCTTCAGAGATCGAGGATATAAAACGTCAGATCGAAGAGTCCAAGGAGGCAAAAGAAAAGGCTAACGAGACCAAGCAGCAGCTTGCATCGGGCATGGCGGATGTACAGCAGGTGATAGGGTCTTTGGAGACGGAAAAGAACAATGTGGTAACATATGTTGCAACGCTGGATGCTGCAATGGAGCAGATACAGGACGATCTGGACGCGATCAATGTGTCGATATCCGAAAATGAGGTTCAGATAGAGGATGCCAGAAGAGCGATCGAGAAGGCCGAAGCAGCGTTAGATGAGGCCGAAAGGGTGAGACAGGAGGAATACGAGAATATCAAGGATCAGGTAAAGTTTATGTACCTGGCAGGCAGATCCACCTTTTTGGAGATACTGGTTACCGCCGAGAGTGTGAGCGATCTTTTGAACAGAACGCATTATATTTCGAAGATCATGGATTACGATCGCGAAAAGCTGAATGAGTATGCTGAGGCTGTGCGTGAGGCCGATGAGGCCAGACAGTTTCTGGAAGAGAATAAGGCGATCCTGGAAGAAAAGCAGGCGGCTCTGGAAGAAAAACAGGCAGAAGCTGAGGGAAAGAGGGACGATATGTCCACTCTGATCTCTGCAAAAGAAGCGGAGATAGGGCAGTACAATGCCGAAATCGGCAGCAAGGAAGAGCAGATCAAAGAATATGAACAGATGATAGCTCAGCAGGATGCGGAGATTGCCGCGATAGAGCAGGCGATTAAACAGCAGCAGGCTGCACTTGCAGAAGCAAGCCGAAGGGTGTACGGTGGAGGAAAGTTTGTATGGCCTGCACCGGGATACACAAGGATATCCGATGATTTCGGAATGCGGATACATCCTACGCTCGGGGTTCAGATGATGCATAACGGTATTGATATGGCGGCCCCCACCGGTTCCCCGATACTGGCGGCGGCAGACGGAACCGTAATAGCGGCCTCATATTCCGGTACTATGGGAAACTATATCATGATCGACCATGGTTCTGATATAATAACCGTGTATATGCATGCATCCTCGCTTGGGGTATCAGCCGGGCAGGAAGTATCGGCGGGAGACAGGATAGGATCCGTCGGGTCGACGGGAAGGAGTACCGGACCGCATCTGCATTTCGGAGTAAGAAAAGACGGGTCATATGTCAATCCGTGGTCCTATCTGAAATAAGGGATGCGACCGATCAATAAAAGAGGTGTTTTAATGAACGAAAAAACATGGGAACAGACCGGAAAGGGGCAGTACGAACTAAAGACCTCTCCGTATAGCGGATATAATGAACCGGCCGGCAAAAGGGACAAAAAGGGACATTTCATGACTCCTTTCATCCTGGGATTTGCAGCAGGAATACTTCTGGTGCTCGTGATCTACTTTGCTGCGTTCCGTTTCTCGAATTCATTATCGCTCGCAACCCAGAAAAAGATCGGGCTGCTGGAATCCGTAATAGACCGGTACTATATGGGAGAAAGAGAAGAGCAGTCCGAGGCGGACGGGATATACAAAGGTATAGTCGGTTCGCTCGGGGATAAATATGCCGGCTATTTTACGAAGGAAGAACTGACCATCTCCAGAGAGGACAGCGCAGGAGAATTTTCCGGGATAGGCTGTACGATAGGAATGGATCAGGAGCTGGGGGTATGTTTCATCGCTTCAGTTATGGAGGGATATGCGGCGGAAGAAGCCGGGATACAGGAGGGAGACTATTTTCTCGAGGTAGACGGGGAGGACGCCACAGGATGGTCATCATCGGAGGTCGCGTCTCATGTTAAGGGTAAGACGGGGACAACCGTAGATCTCAAGATGCTTCGCGGTACCGAGGAGCTGGATTTTACCGTGGAACGGGTCATGGTTGAAGTGGAGACCGTGGAATCAAGAATGGAGGATGAGAAAGAAAAGATCGGATATATCAGGATCCTTGAATTCGATGAGATAACCGTTTCACAGTTTATTGATGCAAAGAAACAACTTGAAGAAGAGGGAATGAAGGCATTGATCCTCGATCTCAGGAGCAATCCCGGAGGACTGGTAGACGCCTGTTCCGATATCGCTTCAGAGATGCTGCCCAAGGGACTGATCGCATATTCCGAGACAAAGGACGGCAGGCGGTTTGAGTGGAAGTCTGACGGAAAGAGCGAGATAGATATTCCCGTAGTGATACTTGTGAATAAAAATACGGCATCGGCAGCCGAGATCCTTACAGGGGCGATGAAGGATTACGACAAGGCGAAGATCATCGGAACAACGACCTTCGGAAAGGGGATAATACAGAATACATACGGGCTTGGAGACGGCACAGCGGTCGAATTTACCGTCGGGCAGTATTATCTCCCGAACGGAGAGATGATACATGAAGTAGGGATAGATCCCGACATAGAGGTAGAGCTTGATGCCGAAGCATATCTTAAGGATGGATCGGATAATCAGCTTGAAGCAGCCCTGAAGGAATTAAAAAAATAGATCCATAAATTCATCGTAGGGTTTTCTACTGTTCTTAAATTATGATATAATCAGAATTCGGATAAAATTTAAGGAGAGAGGAAATTTCTGCAATGGAAAGAGAAGAGTTTTTATCTTTATACAGGCATTCGCTGGCACATGTTCTTGCAAAAGCAGTCATAGAGATCTTTGGAAAAGAGGTTCAGTATGCCATTGGTCCGCAGATAGCCGACGGGGCTTATTATGATTTTGTTCTTCCGAGATCAGCCTCGCCCGAGGATTTTGCGGCGATAGAAGAGCGTATGCGCGAAATATTAAAGCGTAAGGAACCCTGGACAAGACGGGAGATCTCCAAAAAAGAGGCACTGGATCTGTTTCAGGATCAGAAATACAAGAAAGAGATAATAAACGATCTACCCGAAGATGAAACGATAAGCATATATTATACAGGGGATGATTACGTTGATCTTTGCCGCGGGCCGCATGTTGAGAATTCAGCAGAGCTCCTTCAGACCGCGTTTAAGGTAAAAGCAGTATCCGCCGCTTATTGGAGAGGCGATGCCAAAAATGACTCAATGCAGAGGATATATATCTATGCCTTTCCCTCCAAGGATGAATTAAAGAAGCACCTGGCGTTTGTCAAAGAAGCAGAAGAAAGGGATCATAAAAAGCTTGGCCCCGAACTGCAGCTTTTCATGTTCCATGAATCCGCGCCCGGCATGCCGTACTGGCTTCCCAGAGGATGGAGACTGTATCGCGCGCTTGTGGAATACTGGAGAAATATTCACGACAGGAACGGATATCAGGAGATATCCGCACCTGTCATAAACAACAAAAAACTGTGGCTTATCTCAGGTCACTGGGCGCATTACAAAGACAATATGTTCATCATACCGGGAACGACATGGACTCCTGATGCGGATGACGTTATGGCCGCAAAACCCATGAACTGCCCGAATGCGATGCTTACATATGCCAAGACAAACCATTCCTACAGAGAACTTCCCATAAGATATAACGAGCTCGATATGGTACATCGCAAGGAAAAGAGCGGTGCGCTTAACGGGCTTTTCAGAGTGCAGGCTTTCAGACAGGATGATGACCATACTTTTGTGACCGTTTCGCAGATCGAGGAGGAAATAGATAATATCATCTCTATCGCCGACGAGATATATTCAACCTTTGGTATCACATACAGAGCGGAGCTTTCCACGCGCCCGGAGGATTTCATGGGTGATATCGAGGACTGGAATCAGGCCGAGGCAGCATTAAAACGGATACTTGACAATAAATACGGAGAGGGCGGTTACGAGGTCAACGAGGGAGACGGAGCCTTCTACGGACCCAAGATAGATCTTCAGATCAAGGACGCGCTGGGCCGTGAATGGCAGTGCGGCACGATACAGCTTGATTTCCAGCTCCCTCATAATTTTGGGCTTACTTATCAGGATCAGACCGGGAAGATGATCCAGCCGGTCGTTATCCACCGGGCGATATTTGGTTCCCTGGAGCGGTTTATCGGCATTCTGATCGAAAACTTCAAGGGAGCATTTCCCTTCTGGCTCTCACCTTATCAGGTCGGAATAGTTCCCATAAGGGTGGAGCATAATGAATATGCGCTCGAAGTAAAAAAAATCCTTGAGAATGCAGGGATCAGAGCGGAATGTGATACGGCCGACAAGAACATGAACGAAAAGATCAAAGAGTACAAAAATCTCAAAGATCCTTATATCATCGTTGTAGGGGATAAAGAAGCGGCAGACAGAACGGTGTCGATCAATATCCGCGGCGTGAAGCAGCAGCTTCACGGAGTGACGATCGAGAGACTGGTAGCAATGTGCCGGAAGATGAATGAGGAGCACATGATAGATCTTATAGTCTCCGATGAGGGGAAAGAATAAGTGATCGATAGCTCGGCAGGCTGCTTAAGGCAGCCTGTTGTCATATACTAAATAATACAGAGGAGAAACACAAATGGCGCAGAGAACAGATATCCATAAGGTGCTGATAATCGGGTCCGGACCGATCATAATCGGACAGGCCTGTGAATTTGATTACTCAGGTACGCAAGCCTGTAAGGCGCTGAAAAGCCTGGGGTATGAAATAGTCCTGGTAAACTCCAATCCCGCAACGATAATGACGGATCCGGAGACGGCGGACGTAACCTATATAGAACCGCTGAATGTAGACAGGCTGACTCAGATAATCGAAAAAGAGCGGCCGGATGCGCTGCTCCCGAATCTGGGAGGACAGAGCGGACTGAATCTGTGCGCAGAGCTGTATAAGGCGGGAGTTCTTGATAAATATAATGTAAAAGTCATAGGAGTTCAGGTTGATGCCATAGAGCGGGGAGAGGACCGGGTTGAGTTCAAAAAGACCATGGACAGCCTTGGGATAGAGATGGCGCGGTCCAGAGTTTCCTACTCGGTAGAAGAAGCGTTGGAGATAGCGGAGGAGCTCGGGTATCCTGTCGTGCTGAGACCGGCATATACAATGGGTGGCGCCGGAGGCGGCCTGGTATATAACAAAGAAGAACTCAAGACCGTCTGTGCCAGAGGACTTCAGGCCTCTATAGTTCATCAGGTCCTGGTCGAGGAATGTGTTTCAGGCTGGGAGGAGCTGGAGCTGGAAGTCGTCCGTGATAAGGACAACAATATGATCACGGTCTGCTTTATCGAAAATGTCGATCCCATGGGGGTTCATACGGGAGATTCTTTCTGTACCGCTCCGATGCTCACGATATCAGAAGACGTGCAGAAGAAGCTTCAGGAACAGGCTTATAAGATAGTAGAACATATCGGCGTGATAGGCGGGACCAATGTGCAGTTTGCGCACGATCCGAAAACCGGACGCATCATAGTCATAGAGATAAATCCCAGGACCTCAAGGTCATCGGCGCTGGCCTCAAAAGCGACCGGGTTTCCGATCGCTCTGGTCTCGGCAAAGCTTGCTACCGGACTCACACTGAAAGATCTAAAAGACAGTGTCTGGGGAGACCTTTCGCAGTACAGACCCGAAGGGGATTTTGTGGTGGTCAAGTTTGCCAGATGGGCTTTTGAAAAATTCAAAGGAGTTGAGGATAAGCTCGGGACCCAGATGAGAGCGGTCGGAGAAGTAATGTCCATAGGAAAGACCTACAAAGAAGCTTTCCAGAAAGCGATAAGATCTCTGGAAAAGGGCAGATACGGATTGGGGCATATGACAGGTCTGAGCGGGCTTTCACTTCAGGAGCTGTTACAAAAGCTTGCGACTCCGAATTCGGAAAGACATTTTGAGATGTATGAAGCGCTCAGAAAAGGGGCAACGATAGATGAGATCCATGAGATCACTAATGTAAAGAGATACTTCATTGAGCAGATGAAAGAGCTGGTCGATGAAGAGGAAGAGCTTTTGAAGAGTAAGGGCAGCCTTCCTTCCGATGAAAAGCTTATACGGGCGAAGAAGGACGGCTTCTCCGACAGATATCTGTCAGAGATACTCGGGATCTCCGAGGATGACATACGTGAAAGAAGGACCGCGCTGGGGGTTACCGAGGTCTACGATGCGGTACATGTGAGCGGGACCGAAAACAGTGCATATTACTATTCAACCTATAACTCTGATAAGACTGCGGACATAGCCGATCGCAGCAAGAAAAAGGTAATGATCCTCGGAGGAGGTCCTAACCGGATAGGACAGGGGATCGAATTTGATTATTGCTGCGTACATGCGGCAAAAAGTCTTAAAAAGCTGGGATTTGAGACGATAATCGTAAACTGCAATCCCGAGACGGTATCGACCGATTACGACACGTCTGACAGACTTTATTTTGAGCCGCTCACATTGGAGGATGTGCTTTCGGTTTATCACACTGAAAAGCCGGACGGCGTGATCGCTCAGTTTGGAGGCCAGACCCCGCTTAACCTGGCGGCATCTCTTAAGAAAAACGGCGTGAACATTCTCGGGACCTCTCCGGAAGTCATAGATCTTGCCGAGGACAGGGACAGATTCAGAAATATGATGGACAAGCTCGGGATCCCCATGCCGGAATCCGGAATGGCAACTACCGTAGAAGAGGCTAAAAAGGTGGCAGCGGAAATATCCTATCCCGTGATGGTCAGACCTTCATATGTCCTTGGCGGCAGAGGAATGGAGATCGTATATGATGACAACCAGATGGAGGAGTATATGAAGGCGGCGGTGGGGGTCACTCCCGACAGACCGATCCTTATAGACAGATTTCTTCATCATGCAACAGAGTGTGAGGCCGATGCGATCTCTGACGGAGAGATGGCTTATGTGCCGGCAGTGATGGAGCATATAGAGCTGGCGGGAATTCATTCCGGGGATTCGGCATGTATCATTCCGTCAAAGCATATTTCGGAGAATAATCTTAACACCATCAAGGATTATACCAAAAGGATGGCAGTCGAAATGGGTGTGAGGGGGCTGCTCAATATACAGTTTGCGATAGAAGATGACAAAGTATTCGTGATCGAGGCCAATCCGAGGGCCAGTCGTACGGTGCCTTTGGTCTCCAAGGTGTGTGGGATCCGAATGGTCCCGATAGCGGTTGAGATAATCTCCGGAGAGCTTACCGGAAAGCCTTCCCCGGTTCCGGGCCTCAAAGAAAGGCACATCCCGTATTACGGTATCAAAGAAGCGGTATTTCCGTTCAATATGTTCCCCGAGGTGGATCCGCTCCTGGGGCCGGAGATGCGCTCCACGGGTGAAGTTCTGGGAATAGCGGAGAGCACCGGCCTTGCTTTCTGCAAGGCAGAGGAGGCCGCAAAAAGCGGTCTGCCGAATAACGGGACGGTGCTTATATCGCTTAACAAGGCGGATAAGCCCGAGGTGGTAGAGCTTGCCAGGGCTTTTCATGATGCAGGCTTTAATATAATGGCAACAAAAGGAAACCATGACAGGATAACGAACGCCGGGATCCCCGCCCAGATGGTAAAGAAGCTGCATGAGGGAAGGCCGAACGTGATCGATTATATGACAAACGGAGAGATCCAGCTGGTGGTTAATTCTCCTATCGGAAAAGACTCTATCTACGATGACAGCTATCTGAGAAAGGCTGCGGTCAAAAACCGGATCACCTATATCACCACCGTGGCGGCTGCAAGAGCGGCGGCGGAAGGGATAGGATTCGAGAATAAAAACGGCAAAGGAGAAGTGAAGAGTCTCCAGGAGTGGCACAAACTGATAAAGTAGGAAGACAAAGATCTTCCGATAAGAAAAACAAACTATAATCATTCAGGAGGGAGAAACATGAAGTCACTGATCAACGAGTTTAAGGAATTCATATCAAAAGGTAATGTTATGAGCATGGCCATAGGTATTATCATCGGGGGTGCGTTCACAACCATTGTCACATCGGTCGTAGAGGATATCATAGGACCGCTCATTGGCCTGATATGCGGGGGGCTTGATTTTTCTTCTCTTTCGGTAGGGATCGGTGATGCGCAGATCATGTTCGGAAATTTCATCCAGGCGGTCATTAATTTCCTTATCACTGCAGTGGTGCTT
The DNA here is from genome assembly GCA_024699045.1 of Lachnospiraceae bacterium. Classification (GTDB taxonomy): domain Bacteria; phylum Bacillota; class Clostridia; order Lachnospirales; family Lachnospiraceae; genus NK4A144. The sequence goes on from JAILQK010000155.1 coordinate 42,968, forward strand.
TTCCTTATTATCAAGTCATTCAATACGATGAAAGAAAAGGCTGACAAGCTCAGAAAGAAAGAAGAGGAAGAGGCAGCCGCTGAGGAGCCTTCGGAAGAGGTTCTGCTGCTCAGAGAGATAAGAGATTCCCTGAAAAAATGATAATAGAACGGGCAAAAAAAGGCGATCAGGCGGATATTGAAAGACTTTTGGAACAGGTCTGCAAAGTACATGCCGATATCAGGCCGGATCTTTTTCTGGAAGGAAAACGCAAATATACCGCCGCGGAACTGGCAGATATCATTATGGACGACGGGAGGCCGATATTCGCAGCCCGTGACGAGGACGGAACATTTTTGGGTTATTGCTTTACGGTCATAGAAGAACACAACGGATTTAATGAACCACCGCATAAGACCCTGTATATCGATGATCTTTGTGTGGACGAGAATATCCGGGGCAGACACGTCGGCAGATCACTGTATCTTTATGTGAAGGAATGGGCCAGACAGAACGGATTTTATAACATCACTCTCCATGTATGGGAAAACAATGAAAAAGCCAAAAGCTTTTATAATGCCATGGGGATGAAGATCCAGCTTTACGGAATGGAAGAAGTGCTTTGAAAACGTAAAAAAACTTCCTAATGTATACAGATCCGTAGTATAATGAAAATGCAGGGTGTCGGGACGGATCCTGCTATTCTTGCAGTAGAAACACCAATACAGGAATAAACAAGGGGGTATTTGAATGAAGCAGACTGAAATGCTTGCCATGATCCTGGCAGGCGGACGCGGAAGCAGGTTAAAGACGCTGACAAGTAAGATCGCTAAGCCTGCGGTATCTTTTGGAGGAAGATACAGGATCATAGATTTTCCTCTTTCAAATTGTGCCAACTCAGGACTGGATGTCGTAGGGATACTGACACAGTATGAGCCGGTGCTTCTCAGTTCGTATGTATCTCAGGGGAGATACTGGGGACTTGATTCAAGGGATTCCGGGGTGTTTGCGATAGCCCCAAGGGAAAAGGCGGATGCCGAACTGGATGTATATAAGGGGACGGCAGATGCCATAACGCAGAATATAGATTTTATCGATACATATGACCCCGAATATCTTCTGGTTCTTTCAGGGGATCATATCTACAAGATGAATTACTCAAAGATGCTTGCGTATCATAAAGAGCGCAAATCAGACGCCACGATCGCGGTCATAGGTGTCCCTATGAAAGAAGCGAGCCGTTTCGGGATAATGAATGCGGATGAGAACGACAAGATATACGAGTTCCAGGAAAAGCCCAAGCATCCGAAGAGCAATCTGGCATCGATGGGTATATATATCTTCACATGGAAAACAATTAGAAAGCTTTTACTCGCAGATGCCAAAAACGAAAAATCAAGCCATGATTTCGGTAAGGATATAATACCGGCGCTCATGGATGCCGGAAGGAATGTATTTGCATACAGATTCAAGGGATACTGGAAGGATGTCGGAACCATAGATTCTCTTTGGGAGGCCAACATGGATCTGCTCGATCATGCCAGTGAGCTGAATCTTTCCGATTATTCATGGCGTATCTATTCCGAGGATCCTACGGATCTGCCTCAGTACATTGGGCCTGACGCGGAGATCGATACGGCATATATCACACAGGGCTGCGTGGTTGACGGAAAAGTGGTCAATTCGGTTCTGTTCACCAATGCCCGCGTCGCTTCCGGTGCGGTGGTAAGAGATACTGTTCTGATGCCGGGAGTGGAAGTCGCGGAAGGGGCAAGAGTTACACGGGCTCTGGTAGCGGACGGTGTAAAGATTGGGAAGGGCGCGAAGGTTGGATCGCCCAGCAGTTCAGAGATACTGCTCGTGGATCAGGATGTAAAGGGGGTGGAGTAAATGCCGAGAGCTTTGGGAATAGTCACTCCGTCAGGTAACAATATAAGAGTGAACGGGATGGATTTTTTCCGCCCGATATCGGCCTTTTCGTTTCTTGGAAGATACAGGATCGTTGATTTTCCGGTGTCGAACATGTCTAACAGTGATATTGAGCATATACAGGTATATGTGAGTCAGAATCCCAGATCCCTGGCAGAGCATCTGGGTACCGGACGCACATATAACATCAATTCCAAGAGAGGGAAGCTGCAGCTTTTATTTAATCAGGATTCAAAAGTAAATGAGATCTATAATACCGACATCAGAGCGTACTCGGACAATATGGATCTTATCGAGCTGGCTTCGGAGCCTTATGTTATCATCACACCTGGTTACATGATCTTCAAGCAGGATTACAGTGACCTGCTCAAGGAGCATATAGCTTCCGGGGCAGAGGTAACTCTTCTTTATCATAAGGTAGATAACGCAGATAAAACATTCCGCAACTGCCATACGATCGCGCTGAACCGGCAGAAGGGAATAAAGTCTATAAGCGTCAATGACGGATCGGATCCTGAAACGAATATCTTCATGGACACTTATGTGATGCAGAAGGATCTGTTCATCAAGCTCATACATAAGGCGCAAAAGAGATCGTCGGTATACCGGCTGATAGATATGATAAACGAAGAGATAGACGAACTTGATATAAGAGGGTTGCCGCATAAGGGTTATTTCAGTGCAGTGACGGATTTCAAGAGTTATTATGATGCCAATCTCGAGCTTCTCGATTTCGGAAAGGCAAACGATCTGTTTACCGATGAATGGCCGATCTATACAGTTACTACGGATGCCTGTCCGGTCCGGTATGTGAAGGGCTCAAGGGTAAAGAATTCCGTGGTAGCGAACGGCTGTGTTGTTGAAGGGGCTGTGGAGAACAGTGTCATTGGCCGTGGTGTCGAGATCCGGAAAGGCGCGTCTTTGAAAAACTGCGTGATCCTCGGACATGCCGTGATAGGTGAGGGAGTAAGGCTTGAGGGCCAGGTCGTGGACAAGTGGGCAAAGGTAGTGAACATTAAGCAGATCATAGCTTCACCCGACAATCCCGGATATGTTAAGAGAGGAGATGTTCTCTGAGAGGAGATGTTCTCTGACAGGATATCGTTTTAGTGTTTATGACCGGGGACGCAAAGAGCGCTCCCCGGTTTTATTATATGTTACGGTTTTGATACAGATGACTTTGGATATGGGCGGGACCGGCTGTCAGCAAAGCTTTATGCTAAGAAGGCGGATATCTCCTGAAAGACGGATCTCCATTGTCCCTTCGGATTCAAGAACGGAAGGATCCTCAAGGGGACACTCTGTCTCAGTCCAAACAGCAGGCCAGGAGACCGGAGGCGTGGAATACTCCGCGGGTAGATCATATACCGTCAAAGGCTTGGGATGGGAAGAGGTATTTCCGTTCCAGGAGACGATCTTTTTCCCGTTCCATATGATTTCCGCACTCCCGCAGGACTCAGACATAAGTATAAGAGACACTTTTTCCGTCTTATCCGGGATCCGGCATTTTGAAAAGACCAGGGACGCTCCGGAGAGGGGGTTCAGGGCAGAGGCGGCTGTCATACCGTAACTTCCTTTTACGAATTCCACATCCCGACAGTCATCACAATAATAAACCGGGGTCAGTTCCGAGAGATCCCTGTAGCCGAACGTATCTCCGTCGATATGTATGTCGGTGGACAAAAGCTCGGTCACTGCGTTACAGCCGCAATAGATATGATATTTTCCTTCATATAAGATATACTCTCTTCTTACGACATCAAAGATCTGAAGGGTTTCAAGCTCTGTCGACAGGGTGACGGTCTTTTCCTCACCGGGATCCAGATCTTTTACACGCGTAAATGCGATAAGCCTTCTTCCGTATCCGGCATTTGAGAGGCGATCATCTTCTATATCCGACCGTGCATATATCTGCACAACTTCATCGGTGGTACGGGCTCCGGAGTTTTTAAGTTTAAGGATTATTTCAAGAGATCTTCCGTCACCTGAAATATCTGCCGATATCCCGGAGTATATGATTTTGCCATAAGACAGACCGTATCCGAAAGGATACATCAGACCGTCCGAAATATACCGGTAAGTCCTTTTCCCTATTATGTCATAGTCAGATATATCGGGCAGGATGCTTTCAGATACCGGCCAGCTTTGGACCAGCCTGCCGGCGGGAGCGGCATCTCCGAACAGGGCAGCAGCTACTGAATCTCCGAGATACTGCGAACCCGTGGCGGAGAGGAGCAGCGCATCGGTTTGCTTTTCCGATCCGTTCATGGTATAGGGGTAATTTGACAGCATTACGGTTACGACTTTTTTGTCCGTGGCGATCAATCGATCCAGCAGCTTTTGCTGGTGTGAGGGGAGGGCAAGTGATTTACGGTCGAAATCCTCTCTTGCGGATATCATGGGATTGCATCCAAGGACAAGAATGACAGTATCTTTGTTTTTGACAGTATCCATTGCTTTATCAAGTCCGTCCGAGACTTTTTCGAGACGGAAAGCCTTTGCTGGCAGGCTGTCATCGGCTTTAACGATATTGTCATCGGTTACTCCAACCGGCTTTAGAAACCTGTTTCTTATCACGAAACTGTCATCAGATTCTTTTTCCATATGGAATCTGCAGGTAACAAACCAGTCAAACACATCCTGTTTATCGGCTTTCAGGGTCCCGAGGACCTCTTCAGGGGCATTGTAGAACATGCTCTGCACATACCGTCCGGTTGCAACGTTTCTGATGGTATAGTTTCCGTCATTCCAGTCTTCTACATAGAAAAGATCCCCCTTATCGGGTTCTGAAAGGCATATGGTATCGTCGTCATTGATATGCCAGGCTTTGCCTTTACAGGTTATCCGGAAGGTGTCCAGACCGTTCGAATATGCAATATCCGCAGAAAGCAAAGAGGAGATACCGTCCCTGATGCTGTGACGGAAGGGGGGGATGCCGGTATACCAGTCCTGATACCACTCATCTGCCAAAGGCCCTATCAGGGCGATCTTTTCTGTCCGGCCCTTATCAAGGGGCAGGCAGTCGTTTTTGTTTTCAAGCAGGACCAGAGATTCTTCGGTGAGTTTGTGGCAGATTTCACGTGCTCTTTCAGAATCAAGGTCACGGGATGAGATATCATCATAGGGGCTGCGGCCATCCGGATCATATATTCCAAGCCTCATACCAACGGAAAGGATATTTTTCAGGGCAGTATCAAGCTCGTCCTCTGAGAGCAGCGACAGCTCCATAGCACCCCGGAGTGCGTGTTCCACGTCCTCCGGCTTATCATTTATCATGTCAACACCGGCTTTTATCGACTCGGATAAACATTCAGCCGGGGTGCCGGATTCGTGGTGGTATTTATTAAGTCTTCCCATGGCAAAGCCGTCGCTGACCGCATGAAGCAGACCATATTTTTCTTTGAGCATATCCTTTACTTCATGGTCGAGCATTGCCGGGATCCCGTTCACTTTGTTATAGGAGGTCATTATGCCCAAGGCTCTTCCTTTGGCCAAGGCGGTAAGAAAAGCCGGGAGATAGTATTCATATTTGTCCCGGGGACCTATCGATGAGTTTGAAAAGAAGCGGTCTTTTTCATTATTGTTGCCATAGAAGTGCTTCAGGGTCGATCCGCACAGCACATGATAAGGGTCATCCCCCTGCATTCCGCGTATATATGCCAGGGCATTACAGGACGTAAGGAAGGGGTCTTCTCCGTAGCCTTCTTCATTCCTGCCCCATCGGGGATCTCTTTCCATATCGATGGTTGGGGCCCATCTGGAAAGCCCCGAACGCCTGTGCCGTTTCCAGCAGGCGCGGGCTTCCGTTCCTACGATCCTTCCGGCCTGCATGATAAGGTCGGGATCCCATGAAGCGCTCATACCGACAGGCTCGGGAAAGGATGTAGTGGTATCCGGTTCGGGTCCGAGCCGGTTCTGTTCATTTCTTGCCTCTACCCCGTGCGTGGCTTCCCCGCCAAGTACGAAGCCTTCGACACCAAGACGGCCTACGCCCATTTCCGGATGGGAGTACAAAACGATCTTTTCTTCAGCCGACATCTGTGATAAAAGCCAGTCGATCCGCTCTTCATGGGAATATCCGGGATCATGAAATCTGTTGTTTATCCCATCGGGTGAAAGAAGCCGGTCCATATATCCAAGCAGGACTTCTTCGGAATATATGACCCTTCCCTCCATTCCGCATCTTCGACCGCCGTCTACATTTTCCTGTCTGTCATCGAAGAAGATGCACTCAGAGGGATCAAGATCGTATTTCTTAAACAGAGCCTCGTAAATTTCTCTGTGAGGCTTCAGGAAGTGTACTTCATAAGAGATCACGCCTCCGTCCAGACAATCAAAAAAAGGCAGACCGTCCGTATGGGTATGGAACATACGGCTTGAATAGTTAGAGAGCAGATAAAGATGATAGCCTGCTTTTTTTAGTTCTTTCAGTTTGTCCCAGACTCTCGGCCGCGGGATGGGCATTCTCTCGAGATGTCCCAGCATGTACCGTATGTGAACCTCGTCTTCCGGGTATTTCTTCACGTAATCTTCGACGATATCGTCAAACGGACGTAAGCCTATATCAAATTCAAGCCAGAGAGGATCGTCAAATATTCTGTGGCCAAAGGCTTTTGCTCCGGTTTTATCGGAGATGGTCTCCATGATAAGGCCAAGCCATCTGTAAGAGAGCAGAACACCGCCTATATCCAGTATTATGTTAGGGTATCGCATTCGTATCCGGTAGTCCTTTCAGTTGATCATATAAAACAGATTCGTAATAATTTTATACGTTTTTGCGATATCCTACAATATAACAGGCACGTTTGTAAGGGAATGATAAGTAACGTATAATGTTGAGAGGATCCGGAAAAAGATAAGGCTGGTCGGTCGTGAAGCTTATAGGGAGCAGGGATTTTTACAAAAAAACGATGGCTGTCGCCGTTCCGATCATGATACAGAACGGTATCACGAATTTTGTCGGAATGCTGGACAATATCATGGTTGGAAGGGTCGGTACAGATGCGATGAGCGGGGTATCTATAGTAAACCAGCTCTTTTTCGTATTCACACTTTGTCTTTTCGGGGCTACCGCCGGGATAGGGATATTTACGGCCCAGTTTGCCGGTAAGGGCGACAGGGACGGGATCCGTTATACCATGAGGATGAAGCTCATGGTCTCCGTTGTCCTGGTGGTGATAGGGATGATCGTTTTCACTTCAAGCGGAACCGGACTTATCAGACTATGGCTTCAGGGAGACAGCGGAACCGGGGATCTGACGGAAACACTTTTGGCCGGGGAGCGTTATCTAAAGGTATTGATGTTTGAGATGGCTCCGCTTGCCCTTGCTATGTCCTATACGGGGACCTTAAGGGAAACAGGGGAAACTATACTCCCGATGAAAGCCGGTATCCTGGCGGTATTGGTCAATCTGGCCGGAAACTATATCCTGATATACGGAAAACTTGGAGCACCGGCGCTCGGGGTCACGGGGGCCGCTCTGGCGACGGTGATCTCCAGATATGTGGAAGCGGCGTTCGTTATTATATGGACCCATACACATGCATCAATAAATCCATTCATAACAGGATTGTTCAGGAGTTTTTACATTCCCGGTGACCTTATCGGAAAGATGGCACTTAAGGCATTTCCGCTCCTGTTGAACGAGACGCTGTGGTCCGGGGGTCAGACAGTATTGAGTCAGCAGTATTCCCTTATGGGGCTGGATGTGGTAGCGGCAATGAATATATCCAATACAGTCAACAATGTATTCAATATCGTTTTTATCGCGATGGGAGATGCTATCGCCATAATCCTGGGACAGGAACTCGGAAAAAAGAAGACGGATCGAGGAGGTCTTCTGGAGAAGGCGCATCAGTTATCGTTTTTTACGATACTTGTCTGTTTGATGTCAGGGGCACTGCTGTTTCTGGTGTCTTCGGCATTCCCGAGGATATATAACACTTCGGACACCATACGGGAAATAGCAACAGGACTGATACGGGTGTGCGCGGTTTTCATGCCACTGTATGCCTATGAGAACTCATCTTATTTTACGCTCAGATCCGGAGGAAAAACATGGATAACTTTTGTATTTGATTCCATGTTTGTCTGGGTCGTATCCATTCCGGCGGTATTCCTGCTGATAAAGACAACATCGCTTACGATCCTGCCGTTATTTACCTGTGTGCAGCTTTTGGAACTGATAAAATGCGGGATAGGCTTTGCACTGGTAAATAAAGGTATCTGGATCAATGATCTTACAAAATACTCATCTTAATATCCGGTGATCAGCGCAACTTCCGGTTTTATGATAACAATTCACGGATCGGTCACATTAGTCCTGTATGATATACAGATTATGCAGCAGAGAGCGAAGTTATGTTGACCTTTGGTTCATATATGTGGTAAAATAACACGTTATCAAATACTATATATAGATATTTAGAGAGGTTATTCAGATCATGAAAGAATACAGACGGAGGATGACGGCCTGTATGATCGTATCCGCGCTTGCGATCATGCTTATGGCCGGATGCGGAGATAAAACAGGAGGAGAGACGGAAACCCTGGCAACAGTAGATCCTGCAAAGTATGTAACGCTTGGGGAGTATAAAGGGCTTACGGCAGAGACAGAGGATACTACGGTAAGCGAAGGAGATATCGAGCGCAGCATACAAAGCGAACTGGCTGCACATACAGAGGCCGTTGAGGTAAAGGGCAGGGCCGCACAGATGGGAGATATAGTAAATATCGATTACGTCGGCCTGAAAGACGGAGTTGCTTTCGATACAGGAAGCGGGACAACCGATCTTAAGCTGGGCTCGGGAAGATTTATCTCCGGTTTTGAGGAGGGGGTCGTCGGGATGAAGACCGGTGAGGAGAAGGATCTGGATCTGACATTTCCGGAGGATTATCAAACCACAGAGCTTGCCGGAAAGGACGTGGTATTCCAGGTAACGTTAAATTCCATTTCGGAAGAAAAGGTTCCCGAACTTACCGACGAGTTTGTGCAGTCACTGGATTACAACGTAAATACCGTAGAAGAATATAAACAGTATGTGAAGAATAAGCTTACCGAACAAAATAAATCCAGCGCTAAGGCCAGTCAGGAATCGGATCTGATGAAGCAGGCGGTGGATAATGCAGAATGCGATACGGATAAGCTTCCCGAGTGGCTTGTATCTCAAAATGCCACGGAGTTTAAGTCCAGCACCGAGTCTTTTGTTATGCAGTATGGGATGACCCTGGAAGATTATCTTGCCCAGACCGGCGGTGATATGGAGAGTTTCGAAGCCAGTGCGAACGAATACGGAGCGGAAAAGGCCAAAAGCGATCTGGTGGTCCTTGCGATAGCCAAAGCGGAAGGGCTTGAGGTGACCGATAAGGACATGGAGGACTATTACATAGAATACGCAAATGAATACAAAGCTACACCGGAACAGATAAAAAATGCGATACCGGAAGACGAATTAAGGAACTATCTCCTTCAGGAAAAGGTAATGGACTTTATATACGAAAATGCGGTTTTTAAGTGAACCTTAAACGGATAAGGCATAAAGGGATCGAACGGAGGACAGCGGGAGACGGATATGGAACTAACAGATGTCAGAACATTGTATAAACAGACAGAGAGATTTATTGATAAGGAGATAACGGTAGGAGGCTGGATACGGTCCAATCGTGATTCAAAAAGCTTTGGATTCCTGACATTGTCGGACGGGACATATTTTAATACCCTGCAGGTCGTGTACGGCAATAAGCTGGACAACTTTCCTGAGCTTACAAAGCTGAACGTAGGAACGGCGGTTATAGCAAAAGGCCGGTTTGTTGCTACACCGGAAGCAAAGCAGCCTTTTGAGATGCAGGCTGTGGATATCGTGGTCGAAGGGGCAGCGGGGCCGGATTACCCCCTGCAGAAAAAGAGACATACACTGGAATATCTGAGGACGATGACACATCTCAGAGCCCGGACCAATACTTTTCAGGCTGTTTTTCGTGTCAGATCTCTTGTTGCATATGCCATCCACCGGTTTTTTCAGGAGAGGGATTTTGTTTATGTCCACACCCCGATCATTACCGGATCCGATGCGGAAGGCGCCGGAGAAATGTTTCAGGTGACGACGCTGCCGCTTAATGATATTCCCAGGACGGAGAACGGAGAGGTGGATTTTGCCGAAGACTTTTTCGATAAGCCGACGAACCTTACCGTGTCGGGACAGCTCAACGGAGAAACTTTTGCATGTGCATTTAAGAATATATATACGTTCGGACCGACCTTCAGGGCGGAAAATTCCAATACGACCCGGCATGCGGCAGAGTTTTGGATGATAGAGCCGGAGATCGCCTTTGCCGACCTTGAGGACGACATGGAGCTGGCCGAGGATATGATCAAATATATCATAAGATACGTTTTGGAGAATGCGCCGGAAGAGATGGCCTTTTTCAATTCATTCATAGACAAGGGGTTGATCGAGAGGCTTACGCATGTGATAGAGTCTGACTTCGGAAGAGTAACTTATACCAAGGCGGTCGAACTGCTCAAGGAGCATAACGATGAATTTCAGTATAAAGCCGAGTGGGGCTGTGACCTTCAGACGGAGCATGAAAGATATCTTACTGAGAAGGTCTTTAAGAAGCCGGTCTTTGTTACCGATTATCCCAAAGACATAAAAGCGTTTTACATGAAGCAGAATCCGGACGGAAAGACCGTTGCGGCCATGGATTGTCTTGTTCCCGGGATAGGAGAGATAATCGGGGGATCTCAGCGTGAAGAGGATTATGACAAGCTGCTTGGCAGGATGAAGGAGCTTGGGATGGAGGAGGATCAGTACGATTTTTATCTTGATCTCAGAAAGTACGGGACGGTCAGACATGCCGGCTTTGGGCTCGGGTTTGAGCGGGCGGTCATGTACATCACAGGCATGGAGAATATAAGGGATGTGTTGCCGTTTCCCAGAACCGTAAACAATTGTGACATCTGACGGGGGTGTATTTGAAGAACAATAAGGCAAGGATAATATCATTAATGGTCGCCGTTTCTTTATTGGCGGGAGGGTTCGGAAGATCCGCATTTGCGGACACAAAGTCACAGCTTCAAAAAGAAACAGCCGCAAATCAGGAAAAGCTTGATGAAACCGAGGCCGAAGCAAGCGATCTTGAGTCCGAAAAGGAGATGGCCGAGGAAGAACTGGCGGAAGCGCAGAACCGGCTTGTAGAGCTGATCGCCTCGGTAGCTATCCTCGAGAGTGATATCGAGAAAAAGAAGGAGGAGATCGCGCAGGCTGAGATCGAGCTTGCTGCAGCGGAGGAAGAAGAAGAGCGTCAGTATAATACCATGTGTGCCCGTATCCGATACATGTACGAGAACGGGACGAACAGCTCTACGGAATATATAGATATACTGCTAAATGCCGAGAGTCTGACGGATGCGCTGAACAAGGCGGCATACGCCGAAAAGCTGGCGGAATTTGACAGAAACATGCTAAACAAGTATGTGGCGGCAAAGGAGGCTCTGGCTGAAAGGAAGCAGGTTCTGGAAGACGACCTTTCGGAGCTTGAAGAGGTCCAGACCGATCTGGAGGAGAGCGAAGCAGAACTTAATGCAACGATAGAAGAGCAGCAGTCCACCATAGAAAACTTCAGTTCCAGACTTGCGGCGGCAAAGAGCGAAGCGAAAGCTTATCAGAAAAAGATAGAAGAGGACAATGCCAAAATTGCCAAGATAGTGGCGGCAGAAAAGGAAGCAGCAAGGAAGAAGGCTGAAGAAGAGGCTGCGAAAAAGAAGGCGGCAGAAGAAGCAGCTAAAAAGAAAGCTCAGGAGGAGGCATCGGCTGCCGAACAGAGCAAAGCGAAAGAGGAGGCCTCAAAGACTACAGAAAAGTCTGAAGAGCAGCAGGAAGCAAAGACAGAAGAAAAGTCCGAGGAGGAGCAGGAAAAGCAATCCGAAGAAAGCCAGGAAGAACAGTCTTCGGAAGCACAACAGGAGGAGTCCGAAGAAAAGTCGGAAAGCGGAAGTTCAGGTTCCTCGGGTGGGGGCAAAGGAGGAGAAATAGCGTCCTATGCCCAGCAGTTTATCGGTAATCCATATGTTCCCGGAGGAACCAGCCTTACCGACGGATGTGACTGTTCAGGATTTACGCAGTCGGTATACAGTCATTTCGGTTACAGCCTGCCGAGAAGGTCATCTGATCAGGGACAGTACGGTACTGCAGTCGACGGGATGGAAAATGCGCAGCCGGGAGATATCTTTTATTATGTGGGTCATGTGGGAATATATATAGGAAACGGATATATTGTCCATGCATCGACGCCCGCTACGGGTATCAAGGTCACACCGGCTACTTACAGATCGATATCATCGATAAGAAGGATCGTATAAATGTTCAGTTTCAGATCAAGGATAAGATACAGCGAATGTGATTCAAACGGACATCTGGCCCTGACAGCCCTGCTTAATTATTTTCAGGATTGTTCTACACTCCAGTCTGAGGAGCTTGGAATAGGTGTTAAGGCCCTCCACGAAAAGGGAACGATGTGGGTGGTCAATTCCTGGCAGATCGATATAGGCAGATTTCCCGAGCTCGGGGAGGAAGTGGAGACAATAACACTTCCTTACGATATCAAAGGTTTTTTCGGAAGGAGAAATTTCTGTATGAAGGATGCGTCGGGGGAGTATCTTGCAAAGGCAGATTCACTCTGGACGTATATCTCCATGGCTTCGGGAAAACCCGAAAGGATCCCGGATGATATCCTGAGAGGATATAAAATGGACACCAGACTCGAAATGGATTATCTCGGGAGGAAGATATCAAATCCTGCGGACATTGAGGGCAGGGAGATGACGGGGATCCCTGTGACCGAATATCTGCTTGATGCGAATCATCATGTTAACAACGGGAAATATGTAGAGCTTGCTTCCGGGATGGTTCCCGGGGTGAACGATGCAAAAAGACTGAGGGTGGAATACAGAAAACAGGCATTTCTGGGGGAAACGATAATTCCGACTTTATATGAAACAAAGGACAGGGTAGTGATAAGGATGTCCGATACGACCGGGAACCCGTATGCAATAGTGGAATTCTCAGATTTCAGGTCAGATGTATGATAGAAGTAGGAAAAACAATAACCTTAAATGTAAAAAGGATGTCCCCGCAGGGGGCCTATCTTTCGGACGGGGAAAGTGATGTTCTGTTGCCGGCCAGGCAGGTTCCGGATGATACGCAGACAGGCGATGCGCTGACAGTCTTTATCTATCGGGATTCAAAGGACAGGATCATATCCACGGTGAGAGTTCCATTCATAAGGCTTGGAGAGATCGCCAGGCTTAAAGTCAAAGAAATGACAAAGATCGGGGCTTTTTTGGATATGGGGCTTGAACGTGATCTGCTTCTGCCTTTTCATGAGATGACATCCGGACCGTCATCCGGCAAAGAGGTCCTTGTTGCCATGTATCTGGATAAATCCGGGAGACTTTGCGCAACTGAAAAGATATATAAATATCTGGAAAGCAATGCCCCGTATAAAAAGGACGATGAGGTCTCAGGGACGCTTTATGAGATCAGCAGAAATTTCGGGGCTTTTGTTGCAGTGGATGACAGATATTCCGCCCTTATCCCTGCCAGGGAATTTTCGGGAGGGGCAGAACCGGGAGACACGATAGTATGCCGGGTCACGGGAGTCAAGCCGGACGGAAGACTGGATCTTTCCATGAGAAAAAAGGCATATCTTCAGATGGGCGATGATGCCGGGACAGTTTTAGATCTCATAATGTCGGACGGGAGCCTCCCGTTTACCGACAAGGCATCGCCTGAGCTGATAAAAGAAAAAACCGGGTTATCAAAGGCTGCATTTAAGAGAGCCGTGGGGCATCTCTTAAAAGAGAAAAAGATAGTGATAAAGGAGGATGGGATATATGAAAGCGATACAGACTGACAGGGCACCGGCGGCGATAGGACCGTATTCTCAGGCGATCGATGTCGGAGAAATGATATTTACCTCGGGGATAATTCCCGTGATACCATCTACAGGAGAGATCGAGGGGGAGGATGCTCCTTCCCAGGCCCGGCAGGCGTTTAAGAATCTCGCAGCCCTGCTGGAGGATGCGGGATCGGGAATCGATAAAGTGATCAAGACGACGGTCTTTATCAAGGACATGAATGACTTTGCAAAGATCAACAAGGTTTACGAGGAATTTTTCTGCATACCCTATCCGGCCAGAAGCTGCGTCGAGGTCGCTCGTCTTCCCAAGGATGTACTGATCGAGGTAGAGGCTGTCGCAGAAAAAAAGGCCTGATAATTTGACAATATCGGGAAAATATGGTTTAATCCGACCGACACTTTGTATGTCGTAGCAGACACCCCATATAAAACAAAGGAGGTTATCATAATGAAGATTGAAAACATCAAAGATATCGACAAATTCTTTAAGGTAGTTGACGAGTGCAAGGGCAAGGTTGAGCTTGTAACGGGCGAAGGCGACAGACTTAATCTTAAGAGCAAGCTGTCTCAGTACGTTTCGATGGCCAATATCTTTTCAGATGGTGTCATCAAGGAGCTTGAACTTGTGGCGTATGAGCCCGAAGATATAGACAAGCTTGTCAATTACATGATCAATCAGTGAGTTGTTTTCATTGAAAGACCGGCAGTAAGACCCCCGGCCGCTGTGCGGCGGGGGATTTTTCATTTATGCGATTTCGGCTTACTCTTTTGTTGACACTCCCAGTGAGAATGAGATAAAGTTAAGTTTAAAAAGTGATCTAGGAGGGTGATTTATGTATTATATAGGCGTAGATCTGGGTACTTCGGCAGTTAAGCTTCTTTTGATGGAATCTGACGGAACGATCGTAAAGATAGTGTCAAAAAAATATCCTATTTCTTTTCCGTCACCCGGATGGTCGGAGCAGGAGCCGGATGACTGGTGGGATGCCGTCAAAAAAGGGATTCCTGAGCTGATTTCAGCGATAGATGCGTCAAAGGTTGCCGGTATCTCTTTCGGGGGCCAGATGCATGGACTTGTGATACTCGATAAGGAAGACAAGGTGATCCGTCCGGCTATTCTGTGGAATGACGGAAGGACACAGAAAGAAACGGATTATCTCAATAATGTCATCGGCAAGGATAAACTTTCCGCATATACGGCTAATATAGCATTTGCGGGTTTTACAGCGCCTAAGATCCTTTGGTTAAAGGAAAATGAGCCTGAGAATTTTGCACGTATAGATAAGATAATGCTCCCGAAGGATTATATTGCCTACAGGTTAACGGGGGTTCATTGTACCGACCCCTCGGATGCATCGGGAATGCTGCTCTATGACGTAAAGAACCGTAAGTGGTCCAAAGAAATGTGTGATATATGCGGCATCAACGAAACAATGCTGGCAAAGGTATATGAGTCATATGAAAAAGTCGGGACCGTAAGGGCAGAGATCGCTTCCGAACTTGGACTGTCCGATTCCGTTATAGTCGCAGCAGGCGCCGGGGATAACGCAGCGGCAGCGGTAGGGACCGGAACAGTCGGAGAGGGGTTATGCAATATAAGTCTCGGGACCTCAGGTACCATATTTATCTCCAGTCACGATTTCAAGATGGATACTTTTAATGCGATACATTCATTTGCACATGCCGATGGTTATTATCATTTGATGGGATGTATGCTTTCGGCGGCATCCTGTAAGGCGTGGTTCATCGAGGATATATTGAAGACGGACGATTATGCCGGAGAGCAGGGGAAGATAACCGACGATATGCTGGGCAGGAACAATATATTCTTTATGCCTTATCTGATGGGAGAAAGATCTCCGTATAATAATCCCAATGCCAGAGCGGCATTTATCGGGATGTCAATGGACAGCACCCGTACGGATATGCTTCAGGCAGTTATGGAGGGGATAACTTTTGGGATCCGGGATTCATATGAAGTAGCCAAGGCGCTTGGGATAGATGTAAAGCGTACAAGGATATGCGGGGGCGGATCCAAAGGAGAGCTTCCGAAGAAGATGATGGCGGATATCCTTAATATTGATGTCGATGTCCCCGAGAATGATCAGGGGCCTGCAATGGGAGGCGCGATCCTTGCGGCTGTGGCAGCAGGAGAGTATCCGTCTGTCGAGGAGGCCACCGAGAAGATAGTAAAGATGGAGGGAACCATACATCCCGATCCGGCCGTTGCGGCTCTTTACGAGGAGAAATATCAGCGCTACAGAAAGCTGTACCCGTTGCTTAAGGAGTGGTACTGACCTGTAACGACAAGCGCCCGGGGTTTACAGAAATAGACTTACAAGCGTATAATATTTCTGTATGAGCTTTGGGGGAAACAGATGAAAGACTTTTTTAGTTTCGATAGCAGTTTTTTCAGGATGTTGGACAAGCTGGGCAGCCTTTTTATCCTGAATCTTCTGACCCTCGTCTGCTCGATCCCTATAGTTACGGTGGGAGCATCATTTACGGCACTGTACTATGTGACAATGAAAATGGTCAGAGACGAGGAGACTTACGTAATCAAGGATTTTTTCAGGTCTTTCAGGCAGAATTTCCTTCAAGGGACAGCGATATGGATGATCTTACTGGTCATTGCGTCTGTACTGGTCTATGACTACAGGCTCATGGCACTTAATCCGGAAGCTATTCCGGGAGCAAAAGTTTTTACGATACTGATAATGGCGTGCTCCGTGTTTTATGCGCTGGAACTGGCTTTTGTTTTTCCGGTTCTCGCTAAGTTTTACAATACTGTGAGACAGACCATGAAGAATGCGCTTTTTATGGGAATAAGGCATTTCCCAAAGACTGTGGCGATCATTTTTATCGATGTTATTTTTCTGGTGATCACTATAGTTGGATTATACCGAAACGGGCGCAGTTTTGTAGCTCCGCTGTATGTTTGTTTAGGTTTTGCCGTGCCGGCGTATGCAAATTCATATATACTCGTAAAAATATTTGATCAGTATATTCCGGAGGAGGATGTTTCCTGTAAAGAGCTGGAAACAGGGGTGGCGATCGAAGAAATGGAAACAGATTCATCAATAGACACAGGCGAATATGGCAAAGAAGAAAAACGGTAACAACGACGGACTTGACATTATCAATATAACGCAGTGGGCGATACCCACCGCGATACTTTTTATCTATGTATTGGTCACTTTGTACAGTTTTTCGTCCGATATGAAAAAGGATGCACTCTACTCTTTACGTCAGAAAATATCGGATTATAACGATTCTCTGATCCTTTCTTTTAATTCCAAGATGGAAATATCTCAGGCCGTTGCCACGGCTACAAGTCAGGTCGTATCCAGAGATCTGGCAGCGGGAAAGGATGTAAAAGAGATCATGAAGGAGGTCGTGGAACCCACTGTGGATGATGCCATCGCGATCGGAGCAGAGCTTGTCGATGCATCGGGAAAAGGGGTATCTTCTGACGGGAGGGAGGTCTCCTATGCAGATACCGAGACATTGGAGAAGTGTTTGAAAGAGAATACGATAGTGTATTCCGCTCCGTATGAACAAGGGGGAGCCTGGTATGTCAATCTTGTCGTGCCCGTAAAAGGAGCTTCAGGAAAGGCCGAATACGCTTTGAGCTACCAGTTTATAACAGATGTTTTCAGTGAGATCCCGACAACGAGTAAATTTGACGGCAGGACATGCTATGCTCTGGTAGGAAGTGACGGCACGGTTTTAAGTGTAGCGGGAAGGAACATACTTACCAAAGGGGAAAATATCTTTGATTCTGACAATGTTGTAATACCTACTTCAACCGTTAATCGTACCAAGAACAATTTCAGCAATCGCAATGCCGGTTATACAGACTGTACCGTTGGAGGAGAGGGCAGGGTCATGGTCTATGATCCGGCCACTTATTCCGGGATCAACGTCATCTCGTTTATGACTGCCAGCTATATAGAGAATGAAGCACATTCCACATATGGCAACATGGAGAACATCATGGTCCGGATAGTTGTGGCAATGGTTGCGTTCTTTATAGCGATACTGGCGATCCATCTGGCCAATAAAGCGGTCAATACAAAGCATAATCAGTCCTTACAGGAGAAAGCGGAGACCGATCTGCTTACCGGACTTTTGAATAAGATATCAACCGAGCAAAAGGTTACGGATTATCTTGCGGAGGCGGGAAAAAAAGGACAGAGTGCTATTCTTTTCCTTATCGATATCGATAATTTCAAGAAGGTGAACGATACCATGGGACATGCTTTCGGCGATGAGCTTCTCGCCGGACTCGGGTTGGGACTGTCAACATTGTTCAGGGCTACGGATATAGTCGGACGAATCGGAGGGGATGAGTTCCTTGTTCTTATGAGAAATATCAATCCTGATGAGGAAACCAAGAAAAGAGAGGCTGATAAACTCCTGACATTCTTCAGAGACTTTAAGGTCGGCGAGTATGTTCAGTACAGATGCACGGCTTCCATAGGAGGAGCGGTCTTCAGTCAGGACGGAAAAGATTTTGAAGAGCTCTATAAAGCGGCGGACAATGCAATGTATGAATCAAAGCGGCACGGGAAAAACCGGGTCGCCTATTACGGAGAGGTATTGGAGGGACCTGTAACGGAACTGGGCAGACATTAAAGATTACTAAAAATCGTTAAGTATTTTTGGTGAGTTATGGTATTGGTTTGGAGCCTTCTAATTGTTATACTTTTACCGTTGGGCCGGATATCCGGTTCAACGGATTTATTATTTAATCATCAAAATAGGAGGTTATTTGTTTTATGGCTAGTCTTTCATTAAAGAATATCTGTAAGGTTTATCCCAATGGCTTTGAGGCGGTTAAAAATTTCAATCTTGAGATTCAGGACAAAGAGTTTATCATATTTGTCGGACCTTCAGGATGCGGTAAGTCGACTACACTCAGAATGGTTGCCGGGTTGGAGGAGATCACATCGGGAGAGCTCAGGATCGGTGACAGACTTGTAAATGATGTGGAGCCCAAGGACAGGGATATTGCCATGGTATTCCAGAATTACGCACTGTATCCTCATATGACAGTTTACGATAATATGGCTTTTGGCCTTAAACTCAGGAAGGTTCCCAAGGATGAGATCGATAAGATGGTCAAAGAAGCGGCAAAGATCCTCGATCTTACCAAGCTGCTTGACAGAAAGCCTAAGGCTCTTTCCGGAGGACAGAGACAGAGAGTGGCAATGGGTCGTGCGATAGTCCGTAATCCTAAAGTATTCCTTATGGACGAGCCTCTTTCAAACCTTGATGCAAAGCTTCGTGTACAGATGAGGACCGAGATCGCAAAGCTTCATCAGAAACTCGGAACGACGATAATATATGTTACACATGACCAGACCGAGGCCATGACCCTTGGCGATCGTATAGTTGTAATGAAAGACGGCGTGGTTCAGCAGGTAGATACGCCGCAGAACCTTTATGACAAGCCTACGAATCTTTTTGTTGCCGGATTCATGGGATCACCTCAGATGAACTTCCTTGATGCTACCGTAAAGAAAGACGGAGAGAATGTGTGCCTGGAGTGCGCAGGACATACGATCCCGCTTCCTCCCGCTAAGGCAAAGAAGCTCATTGAAGGCGGATATGACGGCAAGACGGTTACATTCGGTATAAGACCTGAGGATGTTTACGATTCCGAGGTTACTATAAATACGCTTCCCGACGGAGCGGTATTCGAGGCAAAGATCAACGTATATGAGCTTCTCGGAGCAGAAGTATTCCTGTATTTTGATCTTGCGGATTTCCCGATGACGGCCAGGGTCGATCCCCGTACGACAGCGCGTCCCGGTGATACGGTTAAATTTGCTATCGATGTTGAGAAGATCCATGTATTTGATAAGGAGACAACCAATACGATCACAAATTAAAAAGCTGTCTGTGATGATTTAAATGCGGCCGCACATCTTCAATGATGTGCGGCCTTTTAGTATAAGAGATATTGTAACAATGAGGCAGATCCCGGGCGGGAACATATCGGGCTATATGTGGAAGGGAGTCAATTATGGGAGAAATAGAAGTTAAAGGAACCGGAAAACTCGGATTTGGTCTTATGAGACTGCCCCGAACGGGAGTCATGATAGACATTCCTCAGGTATGCGAAATGGTGGACAGGTTTATGGAGGCCGGCTTTACATATTATGATACCGCTTTCATATATCCCGGATCGGAGAACGCAGCCAAAAAAGCGCTTGTAGAAAGATACCCCAGAGAGTCCTATACTCTCGCAACGAAACTGTATGCGTCCGTGGTCCCTCTGGAGAAGGCGGCGAAAGCTGAGTTTGAAACCAGTCTTAACAGAACGGGAGCGGGGTATTTTGATTATTATCTGTTGCATACGCTGAATGCAAGGAATTACAAAAAGTATGAGAAGTTCCATTTATGGGATTTTGTAAGGGAGGAAAAGGAGAAGGGAAGGATAAAGCATTATGGGTTTTCGTTCCATGATTCACCGGAGCTGCTGGATCTGATCCTGACTGAGCATCCCGATACGGAATTTGTGCAGCTGCAGATCAACTATGCCGACTGGGAGAGTCCGACGGTGCATTCCAGAGAGATATACGAGGTCGCAAGACGTCACGGAAAGCCTATTGTTGTGATGGAGCCGGTAAAAGGAGGCGGGCTGGCAAATCCTCCACAAAATATAAAGGATATCTTTGACAGTTATGATCCAAATGCCTCATATGCCTCCTGGGCGATAAGATTTGCCGCATCCTTGGACGGAATACTCTCCGTTCTTTCAGGGATGTCCAATATTGCCCAAATGGAGGACAATCTT
This sequence comes from Lachnospiraceae bacterium, assembly GCA_024699045.1. GTDB lineage: Bacteria > Bacillota > Clostridia > Lachnospirales > Lachnospiraceae > NK4A144. The sequence continues at coordinate 63,601 of JAILQK010000155.1, forward strand.
TCATATATGAAGGATTTCAAGCCGTTATCGGATGAGGAGCAAAAAGTCATACAGAAGGCTCAGGCTGAATACGGAAAGCTTGATATGGTTCCCTGTACAGCCTGCAGGTATTGCACGGAAGGCTGTCCTAAAAAAATAAACATACCGGAGATCTTTGCGGCAGTGAACATGAGAAAGGTCGGCGGTCAGATCGACAGATCGGAAAGGCATTATAGTGAAACGGTCGCGGGTGGCAGCAGCGCATCCGATTGCATCAAATGCCGCCAATGCGAGCAGCATTGTCCTCAGCATATACAGATAGCGGATGAACTGGAGAGGGCGGCAAAGCTCTTTGAGGCTGAATAAATACGGGGATTTGTACAGGTTACTTTGAAGCGTTATAATACTTCCTGATCATATGGAGGTAAAAATGAAAAAAATTAAGTTCATCACGACCCTTGTGATATCAGCAATGATGATTTCTGCTTGCGGGAGCGGTACACCTGCGGGCGATCTTCCGACGACATCCACGGAGAGTACTGAAGTATTAACCGAAGAGGCTACGGAGGGTACGTCCGATGTAAAGGAAGAAGCGACGGGAGCTGCAGGGAAAGATAAAGCGGCGGTCAAATATCCCGATAAGGAATATGCCGATCTGATCGATGAAAGTCTTTTGAAGACCGAGCTCGTAAGGGTAAGAGAAACAGATCCCCAAAGCGGTGACATAGTGGATATGTCAGTTTACCGGATGAAAGACGAAGTAGTGAAGGCGGTTACCGAGGATTACGGTTCAGATGGAAGGATCGTTACAGAATACTACTTTAAGGACGGCTTTACTGCGTATATGAAACAGTACAGGACCGATGTATATTGCACCGGTTCCGAATACGAGGAAGCAGATCTTGAGGATAAGGAAGCCGAATATACTTCAGGGATCGCCGAGAAGGCGGAAGAGATCCTTGAGAAGGCAGCCAAGGAAGAAGGAAAGACTGTCCTTTACGGATATGCAGGAGATGAACAGGGCGGAGTGCTTAAGAACGTTACTGTTAATATAAGGAATGTGGCCGGGGATTACAGCGATGAGACCAAAACCAATGATGACGGGTATTATACGCTGGAAGTCCCTCAAAAAGAAGAAACCTATAATCTGACATATTCATATGATACTTATCTTGTAAGCAGTATCAACGATGTGCATATTGTTCCGGGCATTCCCGAGTATTCACTCGGCAAGGTCTATGTCGCACCGGAAGGGCATAATATCCATGATACTGACACTTATCTGCTCAACGCAAATGCAAAGGCTCCCGATAAGCTGGGCAAAGGAGAATATCAGGCGGTAGTAACGGCGGATATACCGGTGCAGCTTAAGGTCGTCGATAAGAAGGACCAGAGCTATGAGACGGGTACCGGAGTGAAAATAGATCCTTCGGACAGTGAAGCCGGTTACGGGGTGTATGTGGAGGACAGTTCAAACATTAAAAAGGACGATATGGCCGGAAATATGGGACGAGCATATGTTAATGTCACTATATATGATAAAAGCGGGATCGTAGCGGCATACCTTGTCCCTGCGGGCAGACTCGGAACGATCTGGAGAGTCTGCGATATAGATCCGGACGGAAATATTTCCATTTCCGGAATAATGTATACCGGTTCGGAAGGCTGGGACTGAGCGGCAAAGTAAGAATGAAGATAAACGTACAGGGTTTGGAAACATATTATGAGGAGTATGGACCGACCGATAAACCGACAATACTTGTGCTGCCCGGCTGGATGGCCAAGGCGTCGATATACCGGTCGATCGCGGAGACCTTAGCAGGGGACTATCATGTTATTCTTGTCGATATGCCGGGATTTAAGGGAGATACACCGGAACCACCGGAGGCGTGGGATCTGGATGGCTTCATTGATTTCACCGTTGCTTTTATCGGAAATATGAAAATAGATGTTCTCACGCTCATGGGACACAGTTTCGGTGGAAGGATCATCATAAAAATGATGAACAGGAGAGAGCTTCCTTTTAAGGTGGAGAGGATAGTTTTGATCGATGCGGCGGGTATCAGACGGGAGCTATCGGAAAAAGCCATAAGAAAACAAAAGCTGTTTAAGCTCGCAAAGAGATTCATGAACGAAAAGCAGATCGAGCGGTATAAAGAAACTCACGGATCGGCTGATTACAGAGCGGCATCTCCATTGATGAGAGAATGCATGGTCAAGGCCATCAATGAGGATCTGACCCCGCTCCTTCCCGGAGTTGAACCCGAGACGCTCCTTATATGGGGGACAGCGGATACCGCGACTCCGATAGCGGACGGAGAGTTAATGGAAAAGACCATGCCGAATGCCGGACTTGCCAGGATAGAAGGTGCGGGACACTTTTCTTTTGTCGATTCGCCCGTAGTTTTTGGGAATATATTGAAAAGTTATTTTAAGATAGGATGATATCATGAATACGGTTGTTCTTTTATGCCAGATGCTGATGCTTTTTGCGATGATGGTGACAGGGTTTGCCGCCTTCAGGATGAAGGTCTTTGACAGCGTCGGACAGCACCAGATCAGTAAGGTAGTCGTAAATGTTCTGAACCCGTGTCTTATCATATCGGCAATAGCGGGAGACCGGATATATGACAGCGTCAGTCTTACCATGCAGAATTTCTTTGCGGCCCTTGCGTATTATGTGATCTTTATAGCAGCAAGCTATGTATATTATTTCATAAGGAGCAGATCCGGATCGAAGGACAGGCAGGAGCTGCGCCTGGAGCAGCTCATGATGTTCCTTTCCAATCTGGGTTTTTTTGGGATACCGATAATAAAAGCCCTGTTTGGAGATGAATATGTCATATGCCTGATCTTTTATATGCTTTTATTCAATATAGTTGCTTATTCTCTTGGCATATTTCTTGCGATGCCGCGTGACGGAGAAACAGGTCCGTTCCGTCCGGGACGCATTATAAATACAGGGACGGTCGTAAGTGTTATCGCGATCGTATTGTATCTTGCGGATATACCGATACCGGATACAGTCGGAAATTTTTTTACATATATGGGTAATGCCTGCATCCCGCTTTCAATGCTTTTGATCGGGGCTTCACTTGCACAGCTTGATCTAAAGGAAGTATTCAGGGATAAGGAGATATATCTGTACATCTTTTTACGCAACATCATTGTGCCGGGAGTGGCTATCCTGATCTTAAGATGGCTGCCGTTCGAGCCTTCGGTAGTTAAGATATGCTGCCTTACAACGAGCATGCCGATAGGGGCGCTGTCCGGAATGCTTGCAGAGCAGTATGCGCATAAGGGGAATTATTGTAATAAGATGATAGCAATGTCAACGATAGTGTCGGTCATAACAGTGCCCCTGCTGTCACTGCTGTATATCTGAAAAAACGGAAAAGATATCATATATAGGGTCTTATGTCACAGGCAGCGGGCGAAAATAAAGAAAGCTTCCGGTATTTGACCGGAAGCTTTCAGCTGGGCTGGAAGGATTCGAACCTTCGAAGTGACGGAGTCAGAGTCCGTTGCCTTACCGCTTGGCGACAGCCCAATTCGACTTACAACGAATGCTATTATACACATTGACACTTCCAAATGCAAGCAATATCTAAAAGTTCCTTGCCAATGTCTGAAGAGTTGTATTATACTGTATAGGCAGTCGGGGTCGTAGCTCAGCTGGGAGAGCGTCTGCTTGACGTGCAGGAGGTCTGCGGTTCGAGCCCGCACGGTCCCACGAATAAACCCAAAGGATATTCATTATCCTTTGGGTTTTACTGTATCGAATATTGAATCACTTATTTCGTGTTCTTGTGCCGGATCCCGTCTTTTTTCGGGAAGATCCGGTACCGGATCTTCTCGGAGCCCTTATTCCGGCCACCTTAAATACATCCGCTATCTTATCTACGGTAACTATTTCGATCGATTCTTTGACTTCAGCAGCTACGTCTCTTAAGTCTCCTTCGTTATCCACGGGGATCAGGGCTTTGGTACAACCGGCCCTTTGCGCCGCCATAAGCTTTTCAGGCAGTCCCCCGATAGGTTTGACTTTTCCTTCGAGCGATATCTCACCGGTCATGCAAAGGTGAGGGTCGACAGGAGCGTCATTTATGAGAGAGGCCAGCGCCGTGGTGAGTGTGATGCCTGCAGAAGGTCCGTCTTTTGGTGTTGCCCCGTCGGGTACATGTATATGGAGATCGTTTCTTTCAAATGCCGCAGCTTTGGAGGGGTACATGGATTTCACAAGTGAGATCGCTATCTGAGCGGATTCCTTCATAACATCTCCAAGCTGTCCTGTGATGATGACGTTGCCCTTTCCTTTTGTCAGAAGAGTCTCTATGAATAAGATCTCCCCTCCCGCCGCAGTCCAGGCAAGCCCTGTAACCACGCCGGGTGCGGCTTTGCGTTCTACCATATCATGTGGGATAGGAGTCATATCCAGAAGTTCACGAAGCGAATCCGTTTCAACCTTAAGACTTTTGCCGTTGCCCTCGACTATCTTCACCGCTACGGAACGGCAAAGGGTGTCGATCCTTTTTTTCAGACCTCTGACGCCGCCTTCTCTGGTGTAGTCGGAGATAATGGCGTTCAGGGCACTATCGGAGATATCAAGATTGCGGGATTTGATCCCGACATCCTTCATCGCTTTGGGGATCAGATGTTTACGTGCGATCTGATACTTCTCGATCGGAGTATAACCGTTAAACTGTATGACCTCCATACGGTTCAAAAGGGGTTCCGGGATCCCGTCCAAACTGTTCGCGGTACAGATAAAGAGCACATCTGACAGATCGTACGGAACATTCAGATAATGATCGGTAAAGGTATTATTCTGCTCAGGATCCAGGACTTCCAAAAGCGCAGCAGCCGGGTCTCCGTTGTAGCTCACGGAAAGCTTGTCGATCTCGTCCAGTACCATAACGGGATTTGAGGCTCCGGATTTACTTATTCCGTCCATGATACGTCCGGGCATGGACCCGATATAAGTGCGTCTGTGCCCTCTGATATCCGCTTCATCCCGTACTCCTCCGAGTGAGACCCGCACATATTTACGTTTAAGCGCTTTTGCGATGGATGAGGCGATGGAGGTTTTTCCGGTTCCGGGGGCGCCTACGAAACAGATGATAGAGCCGGATTGTTCCTTCTTTAGGTTCATAACGGCGATCTGTTCGATTATCCTGCGCTTGACCTTCGATAATCCATAATGATCCTTGTCAAGGATCTTCCTTGCGTCATCCAACGATATCTTCCTGACCTTCTGTTTTTTCCATGGAAGACCTATGAGAAAATCAAGATAGTCCAACAACATCCCTGATTCCTGAGAGGCCTGCCCTTCCTGTTTTAAACGGTTGAGAAGCTTGGTAGCTTCCTTTTTTGCGGTTTCGTTCATCTCGGATTCCTTAAGACGGATCTCCAGACGTCTTATATCGGATATTTCCTCCGGATGCATATCGTCAAGTTCTTTCTGGAGATAATCCATCTGCTTTCTTATCGCATTTTCACGGTAGATCTTTTGATAGTCAGCCTCCTGGGCGGTTTTTGCTTCATTGTCCAACCGTGTCATCTCCAGATTCTCATAGATGAGCTTTACGAGCATCTCATTCCGTTTTGCCGTTGAGTCTTCGGCGAGAAGAGCATATTTTTCTTCATTGGAGTTCATGATCCAGGGACTCATTGCCGTTGCGATCTCCGCAAGGCTTGTCCATTGGGCGATATAAGCTCTTGTAGCGGCAACCCACTGATAGTTTTCGGCGTATTTTGACAGAGATGCTTTTATCTCCTTAAGTTTTTTTGATGCTTTTTCTCTGTCGGCATCATCTATGTCTTCCCGTTTGGAGATATTGATGTCGATCGATTTGTCATGATAAACCGTTATCTCATCTATATTTACTCTGGATCTGGTATGTACTATGAAATATCCGTTGGAATTGACATCGGTGATGATCCCGGATATCCCGACCGGATAAAATGAATCATCGGTAAAGTCATCTCTCGTGATATTGTCTTTTTGGATGATAAGGGTGACCTTATCATCAATCTGCGGGTCATGTCCCACTGTCTTGCTGAAAAAATCGTTCTTAAAATAAATATTACAATCCGGCAAAGCCAGGATATTATATATAGGTAGAACAGCCATAATCATATACCTCCCGATTGATTAGCACTCAACCAAGCAGAGTGCTAATAACAACGATACCATTCTCTATGTTTTTCGTCAAGATATTTATGGTATAATGAAAAATACGTTAAAAACGGCATCATCTCTTATCAAATGATGAAAACAGAGGTAAAGATATGGCACTTTCACGAAAATACGGTAAATCCGTCGGAGAAATAATAAAGATAAAATCAGACTTTTTCGAGAAAAACGAAGAAATGCTGCAGCTGTCGGCACATCAGGCGGATTCGCTTCTGATACAGCCGAAAAGAACAAAATGTAAGATCTGTCATGGCGCGATAGGAGAGACCGCCGGACAGGAGGTATTGTATGAGAGCCAGCGGATGGGATATTACCAATGTCCGATCTGCGGCCATATCAATTCCGCGTATGAGGATAATGAAGACTTTGCGTCCAGGGTATATATCGCAGACGATTATCTGGCAAATTATTCGGAGGCCGACAGGCAGAAATACGAGGCGAGGAGGGATACCATTTATATTCCCAAGGCCAGATTTCTCATAGATGCGCTTGAACAGGACGGCATAAAAAAGAAGGACATAAAGCTGCTTGATGACGGGGCCGGATCGGGGTATTTCGTTGCGGCGCTCAGACAGCTTGGCATAGAAAACGTGGACGGGATAGAGATATCCGAACCTCAGGTGCAATTTGCAAATACCATGAACGGAGAAGACATCCTTACTCAGGTTGATGCGCCCGACATAGCATCCATAATAGAAACCGCGGATGTCAATGTCGCTACTTTTATAGGGGTCCTTGAGCACATAACCAACCTGGATGAGATACTGGGGTCGATAAAGAACAACAAAAAGATCCGGTACATTTATTTTTCCGTACCGATGTTCTCAATGAGCTGTATATTTGAAGCGGCGCATCAAAACTGCTATAACCGGCATGCCGGTGGAACACATACACACCTTTTTACCGAAAGCTCTCTTGCTTATATGGCTAAAAGCATAGGCTTTGAAGAATATGCAACATGGAAATTCGGTTCGGATATGATGGATCTGTATCGCATGGTATGTGTCTGCCTGGACCAGAACGGAAATTCACGGTTAAGAGAATATTTCGGCAATAAATTCCTTCCGATGATCGATGAGCTGCAGGAGACAGTCGACCGGCATGAAGAGGCTTCGGAAATACATATGATAATAAAGAGGAAAGCATGATCTGCCTGATAATCTCGTTAGTGGTCATATTATATGCGACACAGGTGCTGCTGTATGCGGTGCATATGTTTCAGCAGAACGGATATAAAAACAAGGTTCATGCGGCATGGGCAGTTAAGAATTACGGACGACATTTTACGAAGTGCCTCGCGAAGAAACCGGCAAAAAAACCGCTGGTATTTACTCCCAGAGTCATAAGACTGATCGTGACGACGGTGATATGGTTTGCTGTGATATGTATCCTTAACCGGTTTTTCGGAAATCAGTACTCTCTGCTGGCCATAGCAGTCATATACACTTTTGCGATAGCGCCGTTTGCTCCGATAATTTCGAATCTGATAAACAGGCCGATAGAGACATCGATAGCGAACGGATTTAAGAAAAAAGCAGTTGCGGCACTCTCGGATATGCCGGAGATAAAGGTGATAGGAATTACCGGCTCCTATGGGAAGACATCGGTCAAATTCTATCTGAAGGAGCTGCTTTCGGCAGGCTTTGAGGTTCTTGCGACACCGGAATCGTATAATACTCCTATGGGTGTCGTGAAGACGATAAATGAAAAGCTGCGTCCGACTCATCAGATCTTCATCTGTGAGATGGGGGCGAGAAATGTAGGGGATATAAAGGAGCTTTGCGATCTGGTCCATCCGGATCTTGGAGTGGTGACTTCCATAGGACCGCAGCATCTGGAAAGCTTTAAGACAATAGAAAACATACAGGCGACCAAGTTTGAGCTTCCCGATGCGGTAGCGGAAAAGACAGGGGACGAGAGCAGGATATTCCTTAATTACGATAATGAATATATTTCGTCATACGGAAAATACAGCGGAGCGGTAACATATTCCTTAAAAGGTAACGGTCAATATAACGCATCCGGGATCTCTACCGGTCGGACAGGGACCGAGTTTACGGTGACAGCACCGGACGGAACCGGTCAGAGTTACAAGATGAGGCTTATCGGAGAGCATAATGTCATAAATGTGGTTGGCGCTATCGCGGTAAGTCATTCGCTGGGCATGGATCTTAAGGATCTTGTGATCCCCGTAAGAAGGCTTGCTCCGGTGGAGCATCGTCTGGATCTTATCGAGCAGGGGGACATGACCATTATAGATGATGCATACAATTCCAATCCTGCGGGGGCAAAAGCCGCGCTGGATACGCTGGCGATGTTTACGGGAGACAGCAAGGTCGTCATCACGCCGGGGATGGTTGAGCTCGGAACCGAACAGGAGAGACTTAATAAGGAATTCGGCGTTCAGATAGCTGCGGTTGCCGATACTGCAGTCATTGTAGATAATGAAAATACGCAAGCCATTAAGAGTGGTCTGACTGAAGCGGGATACCCCGAGGAAAACATTCATACGGCGTCTTCGTTTAATGAAGCAATGGGATATGTGCGCGGACTTCCCGGGGAAGCACATAAGGTAGTACTGATAGAAAACGACCTGACGGATAATTACTGATCCGCAGATAAGGATCGACAGAAAGGAGCTGAACAGGCGGAGCGGCATGTTCAGGAGAGATCAATGAAGATAAGGACAGGGATTATATTCGGAGGCCGATCGGTGGAGCATGAGGTCTCCATCATATCGGCGCTTCAGGCTTTGCAGAGCCTGAATAAGGATAAATACGAGGTGACGGCAGTTTATCTCACAAAGGATAATGATCTTTATATAGGGCAGGATATAGGAAACATCGAGGCATATAAGGATATTCCCGCGCTTCTTAAAGCTTCACAGAGGGTCATCCCGGTGAAGGAGAACGGACATTTTATACTGACTCCGTACCCGCACAGATTATTCGGTATGAAACCGGTAGAGCTTGATGTGGTACTTCCCGTGGTCCATGGGACAAATGTAGAGGACGGAACCCTCATGGGATATATCAAAACCTGGGGGATCCCTTTTGCGGGCTGTGATGTGACGGCGGCTGCTGTCGGGATGGATAAATACATCATGAAGACCGTTTTTGCAGATAATGAGATCCCGGTTCTTCCATGCCGAAGATATACTACGAGAGATTACAATGACATTGACCGGATGATAGAGGATGTTGAAGCGAGGCTGCCGTATCCGGTGATCGTTAAGCCGGTCAATTCCGGATCATCTGTAGGCATATCGGTTGCTCACGACAGAGAAGGTCTTGTAAAGTCACTGGATAATGCGTATACCTTTGCAAACGTGATCCTTGTTGAGCATGCGATCTCCGACCTTCAGGAGATAAACTGCTCGGTCATCGGGGATATTGACAAGGCAGAGGCTTCTCTTTGCGAGGAGCCGTTTCATTCCGATGAGATACTGTCATATGAAGATAAGTATATGTCCGGAGGAAAAGGGACAAAGACGGGAGGCGCATCCAAGGGAATGGCATCGGTTTCGAGGAAGATTCCCGCGCCTATACCGGATGAGATGACGAGCCGGATCCAGGAGCTTTCGGTAAGAGCATTTCAATCTCTGGGCTGTAACGGAGTTGTAAGATTTGATTTTATGATCGACAGGACAAACGGAAACCTGTACCTTAATGAGATAAATACGATCCCCGGTTCATTATCGTTTTATCTCTGGGAGCCGACAGGGCTTTCTTATGAAAAGCTCTTGGACAGGCTTATCGAACTGGCTGTAAAGAGAAAAAGAGACGAAGACCGGGTCACCTTCAGCTTTGAAACGAACATATTGAATCAGTCAAGTCTCAAAGGATTAAAAGGGAGCAAAGGATCAAAAGCATGATACGTCTGATAGCAGCTTTGTTATTTGTGGTGGTCTTTCTTCTCGTGTCTTTGATCCTGATACCTTTGGGCTATCTTATAGGAGTTTTCAGCATGCCGGCAAGAGACAGGTATGCTCAGGCAATGATCTCATGGGCGTTCGGGGTAGTACGCTTCATCGTCGGAGCACATGTTACCGTGTTGGGTAAAGACCGGGTCCCGAGAGATGAGGCGGTGCTGTTTGTTGCAAATCACAGATCCATTTTTGATGTAGTGCTGTTATATGCGGAAATGTTCCGGCCGACAGCCATAGTGTCCAAAAAGGAGATAAAGAAGGTCCCGATCCTCAGCTGGTGGATGGTACTGATGCACTGCAGATTTATGGACCGAGATGATATGAGGCAGAGTCTTCAGGTGATCCTTGAGAGTATCGAAGAGGCTAAAAACGGGATATCCATAATGATCTTTCCGGAAGGGACCAGATCCAAGGGTGAATCGGAGCTTGATATGAACCCCTTTAAGGAGGGCTCATTTAAGATCTCAACCAAATCCGGGATCAAGACGATCCCGGTGGCGATACACGGGACAAGAGAATTATTGGAGCGGCAGTTTCCCCGGATCCGTTCCGGGGAGGTGACCATTTCTTTCGGTTCTCCCATCGATCCGAAAGAAATGGATAAAGAAGGGCTTAAGCATATTGGTGAGATATGTCAGAGGCAGATAAAAGAAATGTTGCAGAAAGGAAGTTCGTGAGCGATCAGTAAGGAGAGATACAAATGCGAAGATTATCTAAAAAAGGAAACATGAACGAGCGAATCGACCTGGTTCTTAAAAAGTTTCGTTCAAGAATGACATCTTATCCGCCCGGAATGTGTCCGCTTGCCCTGTACAGATCTCTTTTACAGATATC
>JAILQK010000020.1 GCA_024699045.1 Lachnospiraceae bacterium
TCCTGATTTTAAGATCCGCGGCAGATCGTGTATAATACTGTCCGTGACATCGGAAAAGACTGGAAAAATCAATTCAAAACCTTATTCCTGCCGGCTGTGTCCCAGAAACTGCGGCGCAGACAGAGAGGAAACCGTGGGATACTGCGGGGAAACGCATACGATCCGCGTCGGAAGAGCAGCACTCCATATGTGGGAAGAACCCTGCATATCGGGAAAAAACGGCTCCGGCGCGGTCTTTTTTTGCGGCTGCAGCATGAGATGCATTTTTTGCCAGAATAAAAAGATCAGCAGAGAAGGTGTCGGAAAACCGATCACTTCCGAAAGGCTTTCGGAGATCTTTTTTGAACTTGAAGAAAAGGGCGCGAACAATATCAATCTAGTGACGGGCGATATCTATATCCCCGGGATAGTGCGCGCCATAGAGCTTTCGAAAAAGCAGGGTTTAAAGCTCCCGTTCATTTTTAATACCTCTTCGTATGTGAACGTGGAGAGTCTCAAAAGACTGGAGGGTCTGATCGATATCTATCTTCCCGATCTTAAATATATAAGGGAGCAGGATGCCGTAAGATACAGCGGAGCGCCCGGCTATCCGGACGCAGCCAAAGCGGCAATAGATGAGATGGTACGACAGCAGCCACAGTGTGAGATCTATTCGGAAAGGACGGAAGGAGACCCGGCGGAAATTGAGGCAGGAGCGGGGAGATCGCTTCTCTCTAAAGGGGTGATCGTAAGACATCTGCTCATGCCCGGAATGCTGATACAGGCCAAGCTTATAGTCAGATATCTCCATGACCGGTACGGAGATGATATTTATATCAGCCTGCTTGGTCAATATACGCCTAACGGAGAGCTTAAAGATCATCCCGAGATAGACCGTCCCGTTACGGAAAGGGAATATCACAGCCTTGTCGATTTTGCCCGGTATCTGGGGGTGGAGAAGGCATATGTTCAGACCGGAGAGGCCGTCGGGGAGAGCTTTATCCCGGAGTTTGATCTTAAAGGAGTATGAAAATACTCCGGACATGAGTGATGACAGCGCGGGGATGACAGGGGATGAGATCCTGATGGATGACCGGGGCTGGATCCGGAGGATGATATAAAAGATCCCGCAGCTTTTTGCTGCGGGATCTGTATCTTAAGCTCAGAATGCCGGGGTCAACCGTATCACTGAGCGGTTTCCAAAGGCCTTTTTCCAAGTGTCACGGATACTTCTTTTTCGGTATACCCGTCATCGGATTCTGTTTTGATCGTAATGTCCACGGTGGTACCGGCCGGATAGTACTGCATCAGCTCCTTCAGATCCTCCATTGAATCCACCGCCTGTCCGTCAAATTTTATGATAACGTCACCGCGTACAAGTCCGGCTTTTGCTGCTGCGGATTCAGGATCGACCTGGGCGATGTAGATGCCTTCGGGGATGTCATAGGTCTTGGAAACTTCTTCCGTTACGTCCACTCCGCCTATGCCGAGGAAACTCTGGTTTTCTTCGGTGGTCTTCTCCTTTGTTTCTTTGCTCATCATTTCGTCGATTATAGGCTGCACGGTGGATATGGGGATCGCGTATCCCATGCCCTCGACTATCATGCCGGTGGAAAGGACGTGGCCGGCTTTAGCCTCGTTTATCCCTATAAGCTCGCCGTTCATATTAAGGAGAGCGCCGCCGGAGTTTCCGGGATTGATCGCTGCATCCGTCTGGATCAGCTTATGCATTCCGTTGGAGAAGTCACGCTCTATTCCCAGGGCGCTGACTATCCCGGTGGTAGTGGTCTGACCGTAGCCCATGGCATTTCCTATCGCGATCACCTGCTCGCCTACCTGAAGCGCGTCAGAGTCACCCAGCTTTGCGATCTTGATCTTATCCGCGGTATCCCCGAGATCGGATTTCTTCACGGCGATCACCGCGATATCGGCATCTTCATCCTGGCCTTTAAGATTGGCCTCGGCGCTATTGCCGTCCACAAACTGGACCGAAAGCTTTGTCGCATCGGATATCACATGCTGATTGGTGACTATGAGCAGTTCATCATCATTTTCGCCTACGATGATCCCTGAGCCGGCGGATTCACCGGTGCGCTCAACGGTCTGTCCCCACCAGGTCTGACCGGTCATCGTGACGGCATTGGTTATGGCCACGAGAGAGGGCATTGTTTCGGCGACTACCTTCGATACTCCCGATACCCCTGTCTGCGCCTCCGACGATACGGAGGAGGTGGACTGTACGTCTTTGGATTCTTTTGCGATGGTGTTTGCCGTCCGGCTTGCTTCCTCCGCTACCGCTTTGGATTCGGCTATCGTCGCTACGGCATCATCCATATCGGTAAGCCGGTATACTCCGTAAAAGGTTCCGGCTGCGGATCCTCCGAGCAGCACTCCTGCTACCACGGCTGCGACGGCTTTTTTCCAGAAACCGCCCTTTTTGCCGGATGACGGAGCCTTTTTCTTTGGCTGGGAGGTGTTGCCCGATCCCATCGGCTCCCTGTAGTTTGCATCCTGATAAGAAGTGTAATGAGGCCGTCCCTGCGAGGCGCTCTGTGCGCCCTTGTATGAACTGTTATAATTGTAGCCTCCCGTCTGTCCGGATTCTGCTTCGTTGTATTTGTTCGCACTGTTGGTTCCGGACGAGCCGACATTTACATAACCGGTGTTTTCAGTGTTTTCATTTTTTTTGTTTTGATCATCGTATATCATTTTATGCCTCCTGAATATGAATACGTTACCTGATCAGACAGATTCGCGGAATCTTTTGCGTGATCTTTTGCCTGACCGGAATCTGTTTGCTTTTGTCTTACCTGTTTTGAATGATACAATCTTTCTGTGACACAATTGTGAAAAAAAACGAATGAATCTGTGACCGGCAAAACAACTCTTTTTGTGTGGGTTCCGGCGCGGGGACTGTGTGGACAAGATCCCGCAATCTGTGATAGGATAAGGTCTTAAAAGGTTTGTGGACAGACAGTGTCGCGCAATACATACGAGGTTTACATAAATGGAAGACAATAACAATAGTAATAACAACGTAAATAACAACGTAAATAACAACGGCAGCAACAATAATAATGAGAACGGCAATAATACGACCGGGGCCGAAGAATTCTGCTCCATGTGCAGACGCGGCAGCAGCATAGCCGGAAAGATGTTCCATCTTCCCGGGGGGATAAACATGTGCTCGGACTGCATGAGAAGATCGCTCGATCAGATGAACAACATGGGAATGGGCGATATGCTCGGAGGAGTTCCCGGAGTGCAGTTTACGGTCACCAGGGAGGAGCCTCCGGCGGCGCCCAGGGTAAAGGGCGGGATGCCTGACGGTTCCACTATAGATGAGAGGACCGGAGAGGATGCAAAACCCGGAGAGGAGGCAAAGCCCGGAGAGAACGAAAATCCGGATGAGAAAAAGGAAGCGGATAACAATAACGTATTCGGGATCCCGGGGCTTCATTTCCTTAACTGGGGAGAGTCGCCCTTCGGACAGAAGCAGCGTCAGGTAAAATCGGATCCCGAAGCCCTGAAGAAGCAGTTCGATCTCGCGAACATTCCCAAACCTCACAAGCTTAAGGAGATGCTCGATGAGTATGTGATAGGCCAGGACGAAGCCAAAAAGGTGATATCCGTCGCGGTCTACAATCATTATAAGAGGGTTCACGCCGATCTGACGGATACGAACGAGACGGAGATCGGAAAATCCAATATCCTGATGATAGGACCGACCGGCTGCGGCAAGACCTATCTGGTGCAGACACTGGCAAGACTTCTGGATGTACCCCTTGCAATTGCGGATGCCACCTCTCTCACCGAGGCGGGATATATAGGCGATGATATAGAATCCGTCGTATCCAAGCTGCTTGCAGCGTCAAACAATGATGTGGACAAGGCCGAGTGCGGGATCATATTCATAGATGAGATCGACAAGCTTGCCAGAAAGAAGAACGCGACCACGAGAGACGTTTCCGGAGAGAGTGTACAGCAGGGGATGCTCAAGCTCCTGGAGGGATCGGAGGTCGAAGTACCCGTGGGAGCCGGCAGCAAGAACGCCATGGTCCCGATGGCCAAGGTAAACACCAAAAACATACTGTTCATCTGCGGAGGCGCCTTCCCCGATCTGGACGATGTCATAAAGCAGAGGCTCAGGAAGGAAACATCGATAGGCTTTGATGCGGAGCTTAAGGATAAATGGGATAAAGAAAAGAGCATCCTTTCAAAGGTGACGGTCGAGGATATCAAGAAGTTCGGTATGATCCCCGAGTTTGTGGGACGTATGCCCATCATATGCACGCTGGAGGGGCTCACCGAGGAGACACTCGTCAAGATCCTGAAGGAGCCGAAAAATGCGATCATCCGGCAGTATACCTCGCTTCTTGAGATGGATGAGGTCAAGCTCACCTTTGAGGATGATGCGCTGTTTGAGATAGCGAAGAAGGCGCTTGAAAAAGAAACGGGAGCCCGCGGACTGCGCGCGGTGATAGAGGAATATATGCTCGACATCATGTTTGAAGTGCCAAAGGACGATAATATCGGTGAGGTCGTGATCACCAAAGATTATATTGACGGCAAGGGCGGTCCGGAGATCAGGATGAGGGAATTTGTGGTCCCGGGAATAGATAATGCCCGCACTTATCTGATAAGGTAAGGCCTATGAAGACCACCGAAGCTTACCTTCTCGCAGGTCTAGTGGCGCTTACGGATACTGCGGTCAAAGGCTTTATCAAGGATCCGCCCGTAAAGAATTACGGGTTTGCCGGGAACCGCATGGACCGGTTTCCCAAGGCGGTCGCCGGAGTGAGCGCGGTGCTTACGGGAGTGCTTGCGGTCTCGATGGCATTTGCCCCGGGGAAGATGAGACTTCCTCTTGCGCTGGTGCTGGGAGGAGCGCTGTCAAACTCCGCGGACAGAATGATCAGAGGGTACGTGGTCGATTATATTCCCGTATCCAGAAAATATTACGGCAACATTTCGGATCTTGCGATACTGGCCGGGTCCGGGATCGGAGCGGTGACATATATGCTTGACGGGGAGGAACCTGAACCGGATAAGGGTTAGCGATATATGCTGTTTACAACGATCACATATGCATTCTTTCTGCCCCTTATATTTGTAATATACTGGGCGGTGCCGGAAAAGTACCGATATATCGTGCTTTTTGGGGCGAATATATTCTTTTATATGTACGGCGGGCCGGTCTACATCCTGTTGCTGGCTTTTATAGCTCTGATAACGTATCTGGCGGCGCTTTGGATCGAAAAAAAAAGAGACGGGGGAGATGCCCGTAAGATCCTTATCCCGGCGGTAGTCATCGTTACGGGGTTTCTTGCCGTATTCAAGTATACGGGTTTTGCCATCGATACGATATACGATATCAGCAGGATCCTGTCACTTGGCTTCAGCCCGTCCTCTTTGAAACTGGCGCTTCCACTGGGTATCTCTTTTTACAGCTTTGCCGCGATCGGCTATGTCGTGGATGTTTACAGGGGAAAGATACCGGCCGAAAAAAACTTCCTGAAGTATTTTGATTTTGTCGCTTTTTTCCCGTCGGTCATGTCGGGACCGATAAACCGGGCGGAAGATATCCTGCCCAGGATAAATGAGCCCGCGAAGTTTGACTATGATGAGGCGGTCATAGGCCTTAGACAGATGCTGTGGGGCTTTTTTAAGAAGCTTATAGTAGCGGATACACTGGCGCGTTATGTGGATTTTGTTTTTGATAATGCAAGAGCGTATTTCGGACTGACGCTCATCACTGCGACCGTATTTTACACGTTCCAGATATACTGTGATTTTTCCGGATATTCCGATATCGCGATAGGGACCGCGAGACTCCTCGGCATCAGCTGCAGGGATAATTTCAAGAGTCCTTATTATTCACGTTCCGACAGAGAGTTCTGGAACAGATGGCACATCTCGCTGTCGTCGTGGTTCAGGGACTATGTCTATATCCCGCTCGGAGGAAGCAGGGTATCGGAGGTGAGGCGTTATATCAATATAATGCTGACCATGCTGCTTTCCGGACTCTGGCATGGCGCGGACTGGTCTTTTGTGATCTGGGGAGGTCTGCACGGAGTCTATCAGATAGTCGAGGATTTCTGCCATAAACATCTGGCTAAAAAGGAGATCCGCGGAAAGAAGGAGAAGGATATCGTAAGGAGCATTCCGTGGAATATCGGACACGGGATCCTCACTTTCGGGATGGTCTCCTTCGCATGGAGCTTTTTCAGGGCGAACAACACATCGGATGCTTTATATATCGCGGCCCATATGCCGAGAGGTCTGGGACATCCCGCGGGATCATATATCATGATGCTCAACAATATGATGCTTGACGGATACAAGCTGGCATGGATAGGCCTGCTGATAGCGATACTCATGGTCGTCGATTATATCGCGCTGAAAAGGGATATATA
Organism: Lachnospiraceae bacterium; assembly: GCA_024699045.1. Lineage (GTDB taxonomy): Bacteria > Bacillota > Clostridia > Lachnospirales > Lachnospiraceae > NK4A144. The sequence continues at coordinate 6,396 of JAILQK010000020.1, forward strand.
CGTGCTGTTCGGAAAGCTTCCGATCGTACTCCGATGGATCTTTTATATATGCTTTACGGTGTTCATCATCGTGATGACGCTTAACGGAGGACAGCATCAGGAGTTTATTTATTTCCAGTTTTAGGGATTGCGGGAGAATGGATGAAAGCGATCGGAAAAGAGTGAGATGCTGAAAAAATTCATCATAAAGTGCATAGCGTTTGCCCTTATACTCGGGATCATCTTTGTGCCGTTCGCGGTCATCATCGATCCTTTCAATGTCTTTCATGTATCGGCTCCGAGGAACAACGGGGTGGAGCCTAATAAGAATTACATGAAGATGCATAACGTCCTTACGCATCCCGATAAATACGATTCTTTTCTTTTCGGGTCGTCCAGGGTAGGCTTCATCGATGTGGAAAAGATGAACGACGGCGTTTATTATGACATGATGTACTCGGAGGGAACACCGGCCGAGCATCTGGAGAACCTTGAGGATATGATCTCGAGGGGGATCATCCCGAAGAATGTGACAATGGGACTGGATGACATCTCATATTTCGTCGATCCCGGCTTTCACGTAAACCAGCTTTACCGTCTGCCTTTCCCCTGGCGGGGGACGTTGTCGGACAAAACAGGCTTTTACCTGAAGTATTTTGATCTTATCACGCTCTCGCAGTCGATAGAGGTCATGCGTGAGCATGAGGAGAAGGATTACGATCCGGATTATCAGATGAGGCTTCTGGAGACCGGGACCGAGAATCTTGATATCCCTCCGGCGTTTGATTATGAGGGGGCGAAGGCATGGTGGTCCGATTATTATTATCCGAGGGAGCAGGCGCTTGATGAGATCAGGCAGATAGTCGAGCTCTGTGATGAATACGATATCAATCTTAGAGTTTTCACTAATCCGGTACACGCATTGACCTATGCCAAGGACATAGACAACGGATATCTGGTCTTCCTCGAGGAGCTTGCGGAGGTCACGCCTTACTGGAATTTCTCCGGCTTCAATGATGTGACGCTGGATTATTCGAATTATTATGAAACATCGCATTACTGTCCTGCCGTCGGTGATATGATGATAGACGTGATCTATAACGGAAAGACGGATGACAGGCTGCTGGAAGAGGGATTCGGGGTATATGTCACGCCGGATAACGTTTCGGAACTCATTGAAACGCTTGAAGGACAGGCGATAAACTATGATCTGCCGGTCAATACCTACAGCGATACGATAAACCGGACGGAGGAGGAGTGAGCGGTACAGACAGCGGAATATGATACTAGTCATAGGTGATTATTACAGCGGGACGGGCCCCGCGCTTGTTACAAAATACTACATAGAATATCTTCCGAAGGGGACGGACTATATCCGTTCACAGGGGAAGGCGGCGAGATTTTTTGAACTGCTGAGAAAGATCCCCAAGGCATCGGTGCTTTTTATCTCGGGGCATTCGAGGCAGAATATACTCGCGATGAAGCTGGGAAAGCTTCTGAACATAAGATCCGCTTATCTGATGCACGGGGCGGTCGAGTACGAGAATAATATCAACAGGGTGCCGGATCTTCGCATGGCCGGAGATGAGAGACTGATGATGGAGGAGGCGGATCTGATCCTGGCTGTATCAAGGCAGTTTGAGGAATGGCTTAAGATGCAGTATCCGGAGTATGAAGAAAAGATCTCCCACGTGACAAACGGGATCGACTGGGGCGTGATGATGGAAAATGCCTCCGGGGATGCCAGGGATCCCGAGGGCGTGATCACCGTCGGCGGAGGACTGCCGAGAAAATGCGTGATCAATGTCTGTAAGGCTGTCGAGAGGCTCAATGCCTCGGGACATGATATCACGCTGACCGTAGCGGGCAAGAGAGGGGCCGACAGCGAAGCGATAGATGCCTATCCTTTTGTAAGGGATATCGGAGTCGTTTCTCATGAGGAGCTGCTCAGGGAATATAAAAAGAACAAGATATTCATACAGAACTCGGTATTTGAGACCTTCGGTCTCGCTCCTCTGGAAGCGCTGCTCTCGTATGCCGACGTTCTGATCTCGGGAAAATGCGGGGCTTTGAGCGTCATTAAAAAAACCGAGGATACGGATATAATTAACGATCCCCAGGATACGGATGAGATCGTGACCAAGCTGGAGGCTCTGCTCAAGGGGGAAAACCATACCAGGCTTCTGGTCGAGCTTGACAGGGAGAATACATCCTGGAAAAAGAGAGCATCGGAGCTTGAGACGAAACTCGAAGAACTGCGGAACAGTCCGCCCAGAGAGAAGTCCGGGAGAGCGGGAAGGTGAAGAATACCGCATTAAAGGAAAAACTGAACTGGATACCGTTATTCATCATGATGATCTTTTTCGGAGGGACATGGATCTTCCCGAAGTTTTATCATGTGACGGAACGATATAATTCGCTGATAATCTTTGTGGCTCTGGCATTGCTCTTTTTCCTGAACGTCGACTGGACCGGCCGGCTTAAAAAGAAGGATGCCGTTCTTATCACGATGACCGCGGCTTTGGTCATCGCGGTGATCAACCTTTTCATCATAGGGTCAAACAAAGGCTGCATCCTTATAATCACTGATTTTCTGCTGCTCCTGTATATCGCGCCCCATGTGAAGCTGACGGATCTGCAGTACAAGGTCATGGCATTTTTCTTCCTCTGTATGTACGGAGTCTGGTTCGTCCATGACATGGAGTTTTCCTACAATACAAATACCGGGGCGACATACACCGTCTTTTCGCTGTTTGCGGCCCTGATCCTGCTACGGTATCTTTCCTTGAAAAAGGAGATCCTGGGATACTTTACGGTCCTTGCGCTTTTGCGCACCGGGACACTGGTGATGTGGCATCTTGCCAGGGGAGCTTTTTCGGCGCTCTTCTTTTTCATGTGTTTTTATATGCTCTTTCTGATATTCGACCCCGCGAAGCATAAAAAGCTGTATGCATTTCTTTCCGCCTTTGCGGTTTTCGGATCGCTGCTCTTTGTCTGGGCATATGTGGCGCTTTCGAGGACCGGTTACAATGCGAAGATGCCTTTTTTCTACAAGAATGTCTTTTCCGGAAGGGAGGACATCTGGACGGAGGTGTGGAACATGCTGCGGCAGCAGCCGCTTTTGGGCATCGGATCCGGCTTCAGCCTGGAGAGCTTCTTTGAATACAACATGCATAATGCCATGTATGACATCCTTATTGTTCACGGTTTTATCGTGTTTGCCCTGTCCGCTTTCGTTATAATCTCGAGGCTTCTTCTTCTGAGGGATAATATCGGGAAGGATCATTATTCGCTTATTGCGGGCTCGGCGGTCTTTGCGATCTTTTTTGAGTCCTTTATCGACATGGATCTGATGTGGGCGGATTATACGCCGGTCCTTTTCTTTTTGCTGATCACGGTCTTCAGAAAGGTGTCTGATGACGGCAGCCTGAACTCATTGAAAGAGGAGGATACGTTTGCTCCGGGAACGGCGGCTCCGGCTGTCTCCGGAACAGGGGAGCTTAATGAATAAGAGCCGGTATCTGCTTAAGAATATGTCGCTTTTTACCTTGAGCAACATTGCATCGAAGCTTCTGGTATTTCTTCTTGTTCCTTTTTATACCAATGTACTTACGGAATCCGACTACGGGATAGCCGATGTCATGCAGGCCACCCTGCTGCTCCTTGTGCCTCTTATTTCCGTGAATGCGGGAGAGGCGGCTTTGAGGTACGGGATCGAGGAAAAGGACAAAAGAGGCTCTATATTAAAGAGCGGGCTGAGGCATGTGATCATGTCCGTGGGGATCGTTTTTGCGCTCTGCATCATCGCTTACGCGCTCCCGTTTGCCGAAGGCTACGGGGGATATTTCATTCTTTTCGGATTTTTGTATGCATGCAATGCGTTTTATGAATTCATGCTTTTATATACTCAGGGTTCGGAAAAGGTCGAGATAATGATCCTCGGATCCGTAAGCTGCACGGCGATCACCATAGCGGCGAACCTTATCATGCTGCTGGTCTTTGATATGGGGCTTTACGGATATCTCTTTTCCCAGATGGCCGCTTTTCTAACATCTGCGGTCATCATGTTTGTGCTCCTTCACGGGGGTGAGCTTATCGGAGCCACGGAGGACAGGCTGCTCAGGCAGGAGATGACGGTCTACGGAAGGAACATGATGCTCTATTCCACGGCATCATGGGCAAACAATGCGCTGGACAGATATTTTATCCTGTTCATGCTGGGAACCTTTCAGAACGGTCTTTACGGGGTAGCTTACAAGATCCCGGCGATCCTTATGGTCTTTCAGAGGATATTTGCCCAGAGCTTTCAGATGTCCGCGACCAAATCCTATAAGGAGAAGGATGCGGGGGTCTTTTTCGGGAATCTTTTTGACCTTTACAATGCGGTCATGCTCATAGGCTGCGGGGGGATCCTGCTGATACTCCGACCGCTTGCCGCCTTCATGTTCCAGAAGGGGTTTTTCGCCGCCTGGGTAATGGTCCCGCCCCTGCTCATTTCCGTGATCTTCGGGGCGCTCGAAGGATATCTCGGATCGATCTGTCTGGCCCATAAGGACGGGAAGAGCATGGGAATAGCAACGGGCATAGGGGCATTAGTTAACATAATACTAAATTATCTGCTTATCATCCGTCTGGGGGCGATCGGAGCGGCCTATGCAACACTTGTCTCGTATTCTACAATGTTTGTCATCGCATATCTGCTCACCGGGAGGCATGTGGATCTTTTGGTTGACATAAAACGAGATACGCTTGGATATTTACTTATTCTCCTGGCGGGAGGCATCACGATGTATCCCGGACTGGCCGAAGGGACCGGAGAGCTTCAGGGGAAGGCGATGTTATCTCTCGGGGCATATGCGTGGACCTACTGTGCGGTGGCGGTGATAATCGTTTTGCTGATCGCGCTCTACCGTAAGCAGATATTATTCGTAAAGAGGAGATTTTTTGGTGGAGATCATACGTAAAAAGGGGGGCGCGGTATTCTGCGCGCTTTTCATATATCTGATCGCCACATCCTTTATCAACCAGGATGTGTATGCTTTTACGGTGAAGTTTGCATCGGTCCTGATCTTTGCGGTGCTTTGTGTGCTGATGCTACCGTATCTGGCCGAAGACCTTAAAAACAGGGCCGTGGAGCCGGTACTCGTGGGCCTTACCGTGATCCTTTCCACGGTCTTTGTGATCATTACCCGATCGGGCTACGGGGCTTTATTCATCCCTTCCGATCTGGCCCTCATATGCTATGCCTCGGGGCATATCCGGCTTACCGGAAAAGAGAAGACCGTAACAGCCTTTGCCGGCGCTATCCCTGTAGGCATCTGGTATTCTCATGTGCGCTGGTCCTACAACTTTAACATGGCGGGCTTTGCCTTTATGCTGATGGCGTTTTTCGGCATGCTGCTTACCGAAAGGGTGGCGGAGCATGTACGGATAAAGGGTAAAAGGACAGGGGACAGGCAGCGACAGGCTATGGAAGCCATGTTCTTCATAACGGCGTTTATCCTTTCGATGCTGTATCACTCCAGGACGGCGATGTTCGGTATGCTCATGTTTGCGCTGG
>JAILQK010000022.1 GCA_024699045.1 Lachnospiraceae bacterium
ACAGGGCAGACAAAGGAAGGGGACGGGATGACCGGGTCTGATGGATACAGACATATAACCCAGGATGAGGCAAAGCAGATGATGGAGGTGAATGATGGTCATGTCATCGTTGATGTCCGCAGGGAGGATGAATATGCTGCCGGACACATACCCGGTGCGATCCTCATACCAAACGAGACCATAGAGGATATTCCTCCGGAAGAGCTTTCGGATCCTGAACAGATCATCTTAGTGTACTGCCGCACCGGAAGGAGAAGCAAAGAGGCAGCGGGAAAGCTGGCGGCCATGGGGTATTCCGCGGTTTATGAATTCGGAGGGATATTAGACTGGACCGGTGAAGTCGTAACGGGTGAGGGTGGAGAAGGAAGGGCGGATAAGAAAGCAACGGCAACGCTCACATTTGAGACTTTTGACGGAGGCGGTCCGGAATTCAGAGCATTGATAGACGATCCGGAGATCGTTGCCTATGACCAGACGCGATATTACGGGGATAAAGATCATGATAATAACACGGGGAGCAGCTGCACAGTGGAGTTTTCTTTTACGGGTCTGAAACCGGGAAAGACAAAAATGCGCATAGAGGAACGTTCTCCGATAGCCGACAATCTCGACCGGGAATATGATGTGTCGGTCGGGGATGATCTAAAGGTGACCGTAGAGGAGATATCAGTAGAGGAAGTATCGGTAGAGTAGAGATGATAACCATAAATAACAGAAACCTATGTGAAAACTGTTTTAAGGAAGTGTCAACGGACCCCTGTCCGTACTGCGGTTACAGCAGAGGGATGCACAGACACGATCCGATCACGCTTGATATCGGCAGCGTGCTGAACGACAGATACATGATCGGCCGGGTGATAGGAAAGGGCGGTTTTGGGATCACGTATCTGGCATTCGATCTGAAACTGGATACCCGGCTCGCCGTAAAAGAATACTATCCTATGGGGATGGCGATAAGAACACCCGGAAGCACTCTGGTGACGGTCTCAAATCAACAGTCCGAGGAGCCGTTTAAGAACGGCGCGGAGAAATTCTATAACGAAGCGAAGATGGTCGCCAAATTTAACGGCAATCCAAATATCGTCAGTGTCCATGATTTTTTCTATGAGAATGATACCGTATATTTTACCATGGGATATCTTGAAGGGGAGACCCTGAAATCCTATCTTAAGGATAAACGGCTCACCGAAGGGCAGGCCGTCAGGGTCATGCAGGATATCTCAAGCGCGCTGATGGCTTCCCACAGCATGAACATACTTCACAGGGACGTATCTCCGGATAATATCATGCTGTGTGATGACGGAAGCATAAAGCTTTTGGATTTCGGAGCAGCAAGACAGGTCATAGCAGAGCAGTCACAGGGGCTTTCGGTGATACTGAAGCAGGGTTTTGCTCCGCTGGAACAGTATCAGAAAAAAGGAAAGCAGGGACCGTGGACCGATATCTATGCACTGGGAGCTACGGTTTATTATGCTCTGACCGGAGATAATCTCGATGATCCCATGACAAGAATGGAGGACGATTCGGAATTCGAGAAGAATAAAAGTACGATCTCAAAGGGGCTGCGGGATGTTCTTGATAGGTCTCTGATGCTTAAGAGTGAGGACAGATATCAGGATATATTTGAACTTAAAAAGGATCTGAATGCCCTTGGCATTGAGCCCGAGACGATCGTTTCTATCAGGGAGCCCGAAAAATTTGATCCGGTCTGTAATACTGCAAAAGCCTTTGAGAGCAGAAGTGGGGATGCAGATGCGACTATGCTGCTTGATCCGGACAGTGAGGTCTTTCCCGGAGGGAATGAGACAGTGGCAATTGCACCGGAGGAGGCGGTTTCATATAAGGGCCGATCTGCGGCAGAACATGAAACGGCTGATGCCAGAGTTCCCGGAAGTACGCACAAACCGACAGAAGGCGTACGACCTGCGGGGGATACAGTGGCGCCACCCGGAGCGGCAGGAAAAAAGTCTTTTGATAAACGCATCATTTTTGCGGTTGCGGGCGGACTTCTCG
>JAILQK010000068.1 GCA_024699045.1 Lachnospiraceae bacterium
TTCCTCATTAAAGAACTTTTCAAAGCAGCTTCCGATAGCTCTTGTGAAATCCGAAGCGAAGCACCAGAAATTCATGCTTGTTGCGGCATTCATTTTGAGTTTCGTCCAGGTCGCTCCGTCTTCCGACAGGTATTCGGCGCAGTCGCCGGCCTTACGGATCCTGGTGCGTTCGACCACTTCACGGAGGAATCCCTCATCGGATACCGAGCATATCCCTCTTGAGACGGTTCCGTTTTCCGTAAGCGTCTTTCCCAGTTCATAGGCCACCATGGCATAGTGTCCGTCGCCGGTATCGGACAAAAATCCGTAGGCCTGACGAAATGCTCCCCTTCCGTAAAAGTCATCCGCATTTATTACCGCAAATGGACCGTCTATGACATTTTGGGCCGACAAGACCGCATGCGCGGTTCCCCACGGCTTTTCTCTTCCCTCGGGAACCGAACAGCCGGACGGTATGGCTTCAAGCTCCTGAAAAGCATACTCCACCTTTATATGCTCCGAAACCCTATCTCCTATCTCGGTGCGAAAAACATCCAGATTCTCTCTTTTGATCACGAAGACTACTTTGTTGAAGCCTGCCTGTATCGCATCATAGATGGAAAAATCTATTATCTTATCCCCTTCGCTGTTTACATGGTCTATCTGTTTCATACCTCCGTAACGGCTTCCCATGCCCGCAGCCATTATCAGCAACGTGATATCCGATGCCATGTCAGAAAAGACTCCTTTCTTTTTGCAGTAACTCGATATCCCTTTCTTCGCAGACCTTTGAAAGCTCCCGGCTGGTCCCGGTTTCGAGACTGGCCATATCACCTATATGTATCCGTCTGGGACTTACCCCGGAAAGGATCTTTCCTATATCGGAGCTCATCTTATCGTATTTCCAAAGCCGCCACTCAAATTCTCCGGCCTCATCCGTGCTCTTGGTCATCATCGAAAGGACATTGCCCACTGTGCCTGTAAGTTCTTCATGCTCTTCGTCATCATAGATGACCGGCAACAGTACCAATTCATTTGCCTCCGCAAATTTCTGCATATCCTCAAAATTATATTCGAGGCACATGCCGGCACCGCGGTCTGCATATTTGTACCACATGGCTTCACTTTTCAGATCATCGGTAAAGCAGGAAAGATAGCTGCGAAATCTCATTACAACATCACCGGCGCCCTCAAAGCGAACGGCCCGGCAAAAATAAATGTTTCCGTTCCGGATCAGCCCTACTTCTGCATCGTCCAGGGGACGATAACGGTAGAGCTTGCCTCCGTTTTTTCTGATGATAAGTTCGCTCATTTTTTCCATCGCATCGCGATGCTTATCCCTCAGAAAGTCCGAAAATATAGCCTTTCGTAAAAAGAACTCCCAGTCCTCCAAAAAAACCTTCTCCCGGTATATCAGACCTCTTTGAATCTATCTTCGATAAGATCCGCAACGGCGCATATCCCCTCTGCGCTCTCCACCGATCTCACCGATGTCTCGAATACAGGCGCTTCGTTTACCGCGCGAAGCCCCCTGATAAAAAATCCGGTATCAAATCCCACCGCTTCCTTCAGGTCACACTTGGTGAGCACGACCGCATCCACATACGAATACATGGGCACATATTTATAGGGCTTATCATCGCCCTCCGGTACGGATGCTGTTATTATCCGGAGTGCTTCTCCAAGATCAAATTCGGCGGGACAGATTAGATTTCCTACGTTCTCCACGAAAACCACTCCGTCGGTAAAACCCAGCTTGTCATATCCCCGGCGTACAACACTGGCATCTATGTGACACTCACCCTCGGTGTTTATCTGAAGTGAATCAAATCCTTCTTTTGTGAATTCGTCCGTATCTATGGAAGAATACAGATCGCCCTCGATGACCGCAGACTTTATTCCCCTTCTTTTCAGTTCCTTGCACAGAGCCATAAGAAAACTGGTCTTTCCGGCGCCCGGGGCTCCCATGATATTTACCATGAGTACATGATCCTCGGCAAATTTTTCCCTGTTTGCCCTGGCATGATCCTCGTTCTTACCTTTTATCTCTTTCATTATGACTACTTCAGGCATGGCTTCTCCTCAGCCGCTACTGCAATGAGCAGCTTCACACGGCAGCTAGTTTACTACAAATATCTTCACGGACCGGGGTCTTATCGTCAACGCTTCCTTTTGAGGCTTTCCTTTTAGCAGCGGATTCTTCTCATATGTGTCCACCATCAATGACCATTCCATTCCCATAGGGATCTCCGGGAGGCGTATATCGATCGCTTCCCAATATGTATTTATGGCAATATATACTATATCATCCCGGGTTTTGCGATCCGGAGATCCGGCAAACATCACACCGATATAATGGCTTTCCCCTGAAAAATCCGGTTCCCACGGAATAACTCCATGACAGGACGTTTCCGGGAACCCAAGCTTTGAAGCATCGATATGCTTCCTTATGGAAGGATGATCTTTTCTGAACTGTATCATATATTTAAAAAACTGGAACAGTTTTTTGTTCGTCTTCAGATCGTCCCAGTTAAGCCAGGAGATGTTATTGTCCTGACAATACGCATTATTATTGCCGCCCTGCGAATTACCGAATTCATCCCCCATGAAAAACATAGGGGCCCCGCGGCTCGTCATAAGGCAGGCAAAGGCATTTTTGATCATGCGATCCCTTAACCGCTGTACCTCCGCATCCGTCGTCTCGCCTTCTATCCCGCAGTTCCATGAAAGATTGTGATCATCTCCGTCGGATCCGCCCCAGTCATTGTCTTCATTATGCTTGTCATTATAGGAATAAAGATCATGCAGTGTAAATCCGTCATGACAGTCAAGGAAATTCACGGAGGCATTAAAGCCTCTTACCTCGGGATCATACAGATCCGGAGAACCGGTGATGCGGCGTGATGCGGCTTCGGCCTTTCCGTTATCCCCCTTAAGAAAAGCCCTCATATCATCCCTGTATCTGCCGTTCCACTCCATCCAGCGGTTCCAGGACGGAAAAGATCCTACCTGATACATTCCGCCGGCATCCCAGGCTTCGGCGATAAGCTTTACTGTCCCCAATATGGGGTCGAACGCCAGCTCCTGAAGAAGAGGCGGTTTGCTCATAGGAGAACCGTCTTCGTTACGCCCCAGTATGCTCGCCAGATCGAATCTGAATCCGTCGACACGGTAATTTGTGACCCAGTATCTCAGGCATTCGGTTATCAGCTGCTGAACTATCGGGTGATTGCAGTTCAGCGTATTGCCGCACCCGGAGAAGTTATAATAATACCCTTCGGGAGTCAGCATATAATAAATGTTATTATCTATCCCCTTAAAAGAGAAACAGGGCCCGTATTCATTGCCCTCGGCGGTGTGGTTGAAAACAACATCCAGGAACACTTCTATGCCGTTCTCGTGAAGTGATCTTATCATGGATTTCAGCTCATCACCCTCATGATTATGTTCCTTTGTCGATGCATAGCTAGTATTGGGGGCAAAAAAGCATACCGTATTATAGCCCCAGTAGTCCATCAGTCCACGACCGTAGAAATCTCTATGGGACAGCATTTCATCGAATTCGAATATGGGCATGAGCTCAACCGCAGTGACACCCAGCTCCTTAAGATAGGGTATCTTCTCCCTTATGGCATCAAAGGTCCCGGGATGCTTTACCCCGCTCGTACGATCCCTGGTGAATCCCCGTACATGCATTTCATATATGATCAGATCCTCTGTTGGTGTAAGGATCTGTTTGCTGTTGCTCCAGTCAAAGTTGTCCCGGACCACCCTGGCATGATAAACATAGTCTGTTGGTGTTCCCCAATCCGCCTGACCCGTTACGGCTCTTGCATATGGATCCAGGATGATCTTGTTCCTGTCGAAGATGAGACCTTTTGAGGGATCATAGGGTCCGTCGAGCCTGTAGGCATATTCCAGATCTTCGATATCAAGATCAAAGACTATCATGGAATATACATTGCCTATCTTATAATCATCGGGGATCTTGAGCACGGCATACGGCTCCAGTTGTTCGGAATGAAAAAGCAGGAGCTCCACCGACGTTGCCTGGTTGGAATGGATCGTAAAATTGACTCCCGTAGGGATGGCCGTAGCTCCGTTAAGACTGTACAGCCCCGGACGGACCTCAAACCCTTCGATGATATCGAGAGGTTCCATATGAATATCGACATATTTATATCGGTTACTCATCTGTCCCGCCTTCGGATGTCTCCGTTTCCTCGCTTTGATCCACAGGCTGCGGATCTGCAGCGGAGGTGCTGTCTTCAGCCGAAGCTATATATGACGGGGTTTCATGACCCGTATACTCAGGTTCTGTCGTCTTTCTGCCGCGCACTACAGCCCCCATTCCGTCGTAAGGTTCTGCATCGGAGATATCTCTGTCTTCGACGGGCTTTATATCTGTACTTGCCGGAGTATCGTCATTTACTTCCACATCGAATCTTTTCCATTTAGGATAATCCGTCTCGTCATAGCGGACCCTGTTCTCTGCCAGCCGGTCGCTATTTTCTTCGCTTTCCCTGTTTTCGGTTCTTCCGGCTTTTCTGTCACGGGAAGAGCTGTCGTTTTTTCCTGATTTCTTAGAGTTTTTATCGCCTTTAAGCGTAATACGCTCTCTCCCTTTTCCGCTGGTCTCTTCCTCACTGAGTCCCTTTTCCTTGCGGTAAATCTTCATGAACTCCTTGCCGGTGATAGTCTCCTTTTCAATAAGGAAATTCGCCAGCTTATCAAGAAGCTTCCTGTTATCCTTGAGCAGGGACTTTGCCTGCTTGTATGACTCCTTGAGGATCTTCATTACCTCCTCATCGACCGCTGCTGCGGTCTCATCGGAGCAATTAAGAACTGTCCTTCCTTCGAGATACTGATCCTGCACCGTCTCCAGTCCCATAAGCCCGAACTTCTTGCTCATGCCGTACTGAGTTACCATCGATCTGGCGATCTTGGTTGCCTTTTCGATATCATTCTGCGCTCCCGTAGTGACGGTATCAAAGACGATCTCCTCCGCCGCACGGCCCCCCAGGGTCTCAACGAGCAAGGCATGAAGCTCTGCCTCGGTATTGAGATACTTTTCTTCCTCGGGGACGTTCATTACATATCCCAGAGCGCCCATTGTACGGGGTACTATCGTGATCTTCTGCACCGGTTCGGAATTTTTCTGAAGAGCTGACACCAGGGCATGACCGATCTCATGATATGAGACTATACGACGCTCTTCCTTGCTCATGATCCGGTCCTTTTTCTCTTTACCGACAAGCACTACTTCTACCGAATCCATAAGATCCTTTTGATTTACATACTGACGCCCGGCCTTTACGGCATTTATCGCCGCTTCATTGACCATGTTGGCAAGATCCGACCCTACCGCTCCGGACGTCGCCAAAGCGACAGCCTCGAAATCCACGGTTTCATCGAGCTTTACATTCTTGGCATGAACCTTGAGCGTATCTATACGCCCCTTGAGATCCGGCTTATCAACGATCACCCTCCGGTCAAATCTTCCGGGTCTTAACAATGCCTTATCAAGGGTTTCGGGTCTGTTGGTAGCGCCTATTACGAGAATACCCTTCGAAGAATCAAAACCATCCATCTCGGACAAAAGCTGATTGAGTGTCTGTTCACGCTCATCGTTTCCTCCGCCGTAACGGGAATCCCTGCTCTTACCTATCGCATCTATCTCATCAATGAAGATGATGCAGGGGGCGTTTTTTTCAGCGTCACTGAAAAGATCTCTTACCCTCGACGCACCGACTCCGACAAACATCTCAACGAAGTCCGAGCCTGCAAGTGAATAAAACGGCACATGCGCTTCTCCGGCCACTGCTTTGGCCAGCAGAGTTTTTCCTGTACCGGGAGGTCCGACAAGCAGTGCGCCCTTGGGCAGTCTTGCTCCAATGTGTACATATTTCTGGGGATTGTGCAGGAAGTCCACCATTTCCTGAAGACTCTCTTTTGCTTCCTCCTGTCCTGCCACATCCTTGAAGGTTATGCCTGTATCCTTTGTAACATATGCCTTTGAAGCACTTTTTCCGACTCCGAGTATTCCTCCTCCGGATCCGCCCATGCGTCTCATGAAAAGTGAAAGCAGTCCCCATACAAGAACCAGCGGGAGCACAAAATTAATGATAGTCGATATTATCATGCTCGATCTGTCAGGTATACTGTGGGTATAAGAAATCCCGGCTTCTTCGAGTCTCGATACCAGATCCGGATCATCCACCAGGCCGGTATAATAAGTCATTATCAGCGCCGGCTTTCCCTCTTCGGTCTTGGGAGTGATGTTTATCCGATCATCGGTGATCTCTATCTGCGATATCTGCCCTTCTTCAAGCATTGAGAGGAACTGACTGTATGGGATCTCCTGCGTGGTGGTCTTGGAGACTGCGCGCGTCATAAAGCTCATCCCCAGCAACGTAAATAAAGCCGCTATAACCAGTATATATATGGTCTGACGGTTTCTGGGATCCCTTCCGGGTCCGCCATTACCGCCGTTACCGCCGTTATTGTTTCCGTTACCTCTGTTATAGCCGTTGCCGCCGTTGTTATTTCCTCCGGAGCCACTGCCATAACTGTTAAAATTGTTGTATTCTTTCTGTTCTTTCATAGCTCTTCTATTATAAAGGTCTATGGTTTCTTTGACAAATATAATTTGGATAGTTTAATACTTGCACTTACTTATTAAGGTAACGTATACTTATAAGTTGCAGGCAGATTTATTACTAGACCGGATACCGGATCGGATCGATCAAGACTATGAACGAAAAACGTCAATATGAAAGAAAATCTACGGCTTATACGGCTTTATACTGTTCGTACTGTGGAGTCAGAGCTGCAAAGATAAAGGATCTGTCAAAATCCGGAGCCGCTCTTGTTTTTAAGGATGAGATCGATGCCGCCACGGGAGATAATGCGACAATACATTTCTTCTCCCGTGATACCGGCACCCTTGTGGCAAAAGCAAACTGCCATATCGTCAGAGTCTTCAGTGAGCAGGGCAACATGGCCATTGGGATCCACTTTGATAAAGAGAATAAAGGAATCGATGTTGTAATGGAGTTCCTGGAAAGGCAACAGCCTTAAGATCAGTCAAATCCGTTCGGATGATCTTTCTGCCAGTTCCATGAATCCCGGCACATCTCCTCTATCCCGAATTCCGCCTTCCAGCCAAGTTCCGATGCTGCCTTCTCCGGACTGGCGTAACACTCCGCTATATCTCCCGCGCGTCTTGGCTTTATGCTGTAAGGGATCCTGATATTGTTTACCTTTTCAAAAGTTTTTACTATCTCGAGCACCGAGTATCCGTGTCCTGTTCCAAGATTACAGATAAAACAGCCCGGGTTTGTGCGCAGCTTGTCGATGGCTTTGACATGCGCTTTTGCCAGATCCACTACGTGGATATAATCTCTGACTCCGGTTCCGTCGGGAGTATCATAATCATCTCCAAAAACCCCGAGTTCGGGCAGCTTTCCGACAGCAACCTGTGTGATGTAGGGCATGAGATTATTCGGCCTTCCGTTCGGGTTCTCTCCGATCCTGCCTGTAGGATGCGCTCCGATCGGATTGAAGTAACGCAATATAACCATATTCCACTCAGGATCCGCTTTCTGCATATCGATCAATATCTGCTCAAGCATCCATTTAGTCCACCCATAAGGATTGGTGCATATTCCTTTGGGACAATCCTCCGTGATCGGTACGGCCTCCGGATCTCCATATACGGTAGCCGATGACGAGAACACAAAATTCTTGGCCCCGTGCTTTCTCATCACATCAAGGAGCGTAAGCGTTCCGCCGATGTTATTCTGGTAGTATTCCCACGGCTTTTCCACAGATTCTCCGACCGCTTTCAGGGACGCAAAATTAATGCATTCCTTTATATCGGGATTTTCACTGAAGATCTTCTCAAGATCCTCCCGGCTGTTTATATCTGCCTCGTAGCATTTGATCTTTTTGCCGGTAAGCTCCTCGACCGCTTTGATCGCTTTGGGCGACGAGTTGGAATAATTATCCATCACCACCACATCATACCCGCCGTTTAAGAGCTCGGTCAGTGTGTGCGTGCCTATATAACCGGCTCCTCCTGTAACTAAGATTGACATGTCCCTACCTCCTTGTTGATAGATGAAATCAGCGTCATTTTTGACGATTGTGTTTATGAAAACAGTTTTGCCAGGTTCTCTGTATAAGCTCTGTACCGTTTCAGCATATCATCGTTCTTTTCAACGATCAGCTGTTCATTTCCGGCAGCTGCCGCTTTTTCCAGCATTTCTGCCGTATCGGCCAGCCCGGTCGCGCCTATGGTGCGGGCTGAGCTCTTCAAAGAATGGACCTGTATGCGATAAGCCGCCCAGTCTTTTTTTCCGAATGAGGCCTCAAGCTCACCGGCTCTTTCTTCTATCGTTTCGTAGAATACTTCCAGCACACTGAGAAAAGTCTCTTCATCGCTGCAATTCTCAATACCCTTTGCGACATCCAGACCTTCTATATCGGATACCTGTGTCGTATCCTTACCGGAAGTCTCCGGTTCGCTTCCACTGTCGGGAGCTTCTATCAGCTCTTCCGGAAGATATTTCATAAGCATCATCTCTAGCTTGTCGTTATCCACCGGCTTGGACAGATAATCCTGAAAACCCGCCTGAAGATACATTTCTCTCGCTCCCGACACCGCATTCGCCGTAAGCGCGATACACACGGCATCCTTTCCTTCTTCTTTTTCCCTTAGTCTTTGAAGGAGTTCTATCCCGTCCATCTCGGGCATCATATGATCTATAAAATACATATCATAATGCCCTTTTCCGATCATATCCAACGCCTGTGCCCCGGAGAACGCGGATGTTACCTGTACCCGGGTCCGTTTGAGGAGATTGGATATGACCATATGATTCATATCATTATCATCCACTACGAGTACCTTCGCCTCAGGTGCATGAAAAAGCTCCATATGGACGCTTCTTTCAGGCTGGGCACTTTTATAAAGATCTGTGCTTTTACCTATGGGTACCTCGGCAACCACTCCCTGCTTGACCGAAAACGAGACCTCGCTCCCCTCACCGTATGTACTTTTCACCCTTATATCACTGCCCATCAGCTGTAAAAGCTGTCGGGTTATATTCATGCCAAGTCCGGTTCCTTCTATATTACGGTTCTTCTTTTCTTCTATCCGCGCAAACGGCACAAAGAGCTCCTCAAGCGCCTCCGGTTTCATCCCTATGCCCGTATCTTTTACGGTTATATCAAGCATGATGTTATCGGCGTCAAGTCTTTCATACCCCACCGACACCGTGACGCTCCCTTTACGGGTGTACTTTACCGCATTCGTCATGATGTTCAGCGCGCACTGCTTTATGCGGATCTCGTCTCCGTAAAGGATGTTGGGAATGTTTTCATCCACATCCATGATAAGACGAAGAGACTTCCTCTGCGCCCGTTCACAGGTCATATTATACAGATCGTTTATAAGGGAACTGAGCTCATACTGGGCAGGGATTATCTCCATTTTCCCCGCTTCAACCTTTGAAAAATCCAGGATATCATTTATAAGAGAAAGCAGCGTATTCCCCGCAACTTTTATATTCTCCGCATATTCCTGTATGTTTTCCTCTTTGCTCTCCCGCAGTATCATCTCATCCATACCCAGTACGGAATTGATAGGTGTCCTTATCTCATGGGACATATGTGCCAAAAAAGAGGACTTTGCCTTATTCGCCTCATCGGCCCTCTCTTTTTCCAGCGCAAGTTTTTCTATCAATATGGCATCCGGGCTTTCCACGGTATAATAAAGGGCCACATTGATGAGTGTTATACCTATCCCGGTCATCAGCAGCTGATGGACTATTGCCTGCGCTACCACAACGGACACAAGTCCTCCGAGAGCCAGCGCTATTCCCCGTCTCGCCTTCGGATCCATCACGTTCCTGTAGCGGATCAGAAGTCTGACAGACAACACAAAATATACAAATGCACATATATATGCCACGGTATCCGCCGGACCCGTTGAATAATCACTGAAGTCTGACTCGACGTAATACATGGGAAGGATCGCAACGGCAAAGAACGCAACGATCACAGGCAGTATCTCCCTCATGGTGATACGGTGCTCTTTGATCTGAAACGCCAGACATTTGATATATAGATAAACGATCCACAAAAATATCGGAAAAGAACCTATGTACAGGATATGAAGTCCGTGGTTGATCCAGTCAGCTATGGTATCTCTGTGGTTTACGGTATATATCGTGATCGCATCGAGTATCACATTTACTATAGATACTCCGAGCATATACGTGAAAAGCTGATGAGCGTAAGTCTTTTCCCTCTCAACGGCAAAATAGGTCCAGGCGATATAACTCAGGACCAACAGGCATGCAAGCTCCTCCCGTATTGTGACTACAAACTGCATAAACGGCATATGATATACCCTTTTCTTTCAAAGTATTAGAGTATCACATCGACAAATATCTCTCGTTGACTATCAAGTTTACAGGAAATACCGGTTAATGGCAATTTAGCATCTGACCTTCAGAAGCGTGCATTCTCCTATAATATGGCATCTGCCGAGAGCGGCGGGAAGAAAGATGCAGGCGCCTTTATCAAACCTGACAGGCCGGTTCGTTTCATCGGTCTCAAGACCACCGCTGCCATCGATGCAAAGAAGGACCTGAAACGATGTCTCCAATACCGAAAATGAAAAACCCTTCGTGACCTGGATGCGCTCCACCTCGAAATATCTGCAGCGACAGAGGATCTCACGCGCACATCCGAAATAATACCTCACCATCCTCTGCGGCTGACGTATGATACTTACAGGCTTCATATCCAGAACATCCACTGCCTTGTCAAAATGGAGCGGACGCTTCCTGCCTTCCTTGTCGACACGGTTATAATCATAAAGCCTGTATGTCAGATTGGAGCTTTCCTGAACCTCAACTATCACGATACCCTTGCCGATGGCATGTACCGTGCCGGGCTTTACAAAAAAGACATCCCCTCTGTGTACCGGAATATGATGGAGCATATGCTCCAGTCTGCCGTCCTCTATGGATTCTTTGAGCTTCTCCCTGTCCATGGGAAGCTCAAAACCGTAGATAAGCTCCGCTCCTTCGGCAGCATCGAGGACGTACCAAAACTCAGTTTTGCCGTTATCCCCTTCATGGAGCCGGGCATATTCATCATCCGGATGTACCTGTATGGAAAGATCGGCCGCCGCATCGATGAATTTGATCAGGATCGGCAGCGACATACTCTTTGTGCCCAGATAGGCAGGGTTTTTCTCCAGCACTGCTTTAAGCGTAAGCCCGTCATATTCTCCCCCGGTCACGGTACACGGCCCGTCAGGGTGTACGGAACATTCCCAGCTTTCGGCAAGCGGTGTTATTTTAAGATCCTTGTTGTATTCTGTTTTTAATCGTTCTCCGCCCCAAATATAAGCCTTTCCGGCCGGTCTCAGGCGAAGCGGTCCAGGTTTCTCACTCATTCGGAAGCTCAAATTTTTTCTTGTCTGATACGGTTATCTCGTACCCAAGCTGTGCCTCAAGTATCGTCAGTTCCGTCTCGGCGATAATGGTATGCTTGCAGCCCGCTGCCATCGTCACCACATCCCCGGGATTTACAACCTGTTCCATCCCGTCAATAATGGCTTTTCCCCGCCCTTTCAATATGGTCCAGACCTCATCCCTGAAATCATGTGAATGATAGGTCATCCGGTTTCCCGGATTCAGCACGGCTTTTACATTCAGATACCCGTCCCCGGCGTCCATAACAGTATATGACCCCCAGGATTTCTCCGCAAACCTTACATCCGTGGAGATCTTCTCTACATACGGCTTCATATAGCTGGACTGTTCCTTGTCGGCTATAAGGATCCCGTCTCCGGATGCGGCTATCACCATGTTATGCGCTCCCATTACGAGGATCGGTATGTCCAGTTCGTTTACCACATTGGTACCGGAAGTAGTGTCATCCGTTATGGCCTTCCCCTTTATCTCATCCGCCATGACCTCTGCCATCATGTTCCAGGTGCCTACATCCTTCCACTCGCCCGCATATCTCAGCACCTGAATGGAGTCCTCTTTTTCCACGACCGCATAATCAAAAGAGATCTTTTCACATTTGTCATAGCGGCTGTACAGATCTCTGTAATCGGAAAAATCCAGCAGGGAATGCGCTTTGTCAAGTATATAAGAAAGCTTGAAAGCAAAAACTCCTCCGTTCCACAAAGCTCCTTCTTTTATATACTCACTGGCCGTTTCCACATCGGGTTTTTCCTTAAACTCCGAGACATCGGAGATCGTCTCCTTGTTTTCGGGGATTATATATCCGTATTTTTCCGATGGATAGGTGGGTTCGATCCCCATAAGCGTGAGGTTCTTATCCCCCTTCGCCGCTATCTCACCCATCTTTGCCACCGCCTGATAATATGAATTGTCCACATACGGATCGACCGGGCATACTACAACAGACTCATCCCTTCCGACTCCCAGTTCATCATTCAGATATGCCGCCGCAAGCACGATCGCCGGAAACGTATCTCTCCGGGTCGGCTCGACACATACCGAAACCTGCTCTCCAAGCTGATTATGGATCGCAGAAACCTGTGTCTTGCTTGTGGCTATGGTAATATTGGCATCCTTATCCACATCACGGATCTGTCTGTAGACCCGTTGTACCATCGATTCGTATTCACCGGCTTCATTTTTGAAAAGCTTAATGAACTGCTTTGACCTTATATCGTTGGAAAGCGGCCACATCCTTTTGCCGGAACCTCCGGAAAGTAAAACTATGTTCATCGTATTTCCTCCTTTGTCAGTGGAAAGGCAGAGCCTTTCAAGTCATCTAACATAAAAGCACTTCTCATCTTCAAGCCTTAATGCTCCAAGCCTTACCTTATCATATTCCGGACCCATGTCGGGGTGATCAAATAACTTGGCACCACAGTCTATGGCAATGATCTTCTTTCCGAAAAAGATCCTGTAGGCGCCATCATCGATCCGACCGGTCCGGCTGTAATAATAAAAAGCTGTCGGTGTATGACCTATGATCAGGGCATCGTATTTCTTCCTTCCGTGATAATGAATGAACGGATCCTCATCATATCTCGCCCTCTGCCATACGGCTTTGCTTTGAGTATAGATCTGACCGAGCTTTCCTCTCTTCCCGAAATAGGGATAGGCATGAGCTGCCATATACAGCTTTTCCCCCACCCTTACATCAACCGCAAAATCAAGGGAGTACAGCCAGTCATGGATCGCTTCTTTATTGCTCTCCGAAAGCCTCAAATAGTTGTCCCAGGTCGTGTATCCCTTGTTGTTCCCGTACCAGTTCATATCCGGAGAAGCTCCCAGCTTATAGGACTCTATCGCCTGCAGGAACATAAGATCATGGTTTCCCATGATGCAGTGCACGTGAGGACTTTGATCCAGATCCATTATATACCCCAGGGTCTCGATCGACTGTTTTCCCCAATCCGCATAGTCTCCCAGAAGATACAGTTCATCTTTTTCCGAATCCGCATCAAACTCTATTGTGGAAAGAAGTTCCTGAAAGGGCTCAAGCGCTCCGTGTATATCGCTTATCACGTAGGTACTCAAGCCTTTACCCCCTTTCGGGGACAAAGCCCGCTCATGAAGCATGCCCCGCATTCGGCCGTCCTCGCATGACATATGCTGCGCCCGAGTGTGATAAGGTCCTGATTGATCAGGCACCAATGATCCTCCGGGATCTTTTTCATAAGGTCAAACTCGATCTTTTCGGGATCCGTCTCTTTAGTCCACCCCAGCCGTCGGGAAACTCTTTTTACATGGGTATCCACCACTATCGAAGGTATGAGAAAGATATGTGTGCGTACAACATTAGCCGTTTTTCTTCCGACACCGGGAAGCGCTGTTAATTCCCGGATATCCGAGGGAACTTCTTTATTATGATCCCGGATCAGTTTGTGCACAGCACCTTTTATATGTTTCGCCTTCATCTTAAAAAAGCCGCAGGTCCTGATATCCTGCTCCAGCTCTTTAAGTTCTGCTGCATCAAATGCTTCAAGCGTGGGGTATTTCACAAAAAGATCCTTTGTGACTTCGTTCACTCTTTTATCTGTACACTGTGCCGACAGGATGGTCGCTATCAAAAGCTCATACGGCTCTTTGTATTCCAAAAAGATCCGGATATCGGTTCCATACTCTTCATCCAGTCTTTCCAATTGCTGTTCGATCTTCCGGTTCATGTTATAATGATACCATAAAAGAAAGATAAGGGCATTTATCATTATGAAAAAGCATTCACTCAATATGATCCTGTCAATTGCGGCAGCCCTGATATGGACCGTCGCTTCACTTTTTTATGACCGCTCTGCCTTTGCCGTCCCTCCGCTGTCCGCAGCGCATAACTATATCCCCTGTAAGATCCTGATGTTCATTTTCATCTTTATGGCAGCCTGGTTTTTGACAGGCGCACTGAGTGACCGGACCTCCTTTAACCGGCAGGTCCTCGTTCATTCTCTGGTCTACTTCATTCCGATAATAGCAGTCCTTGCTTTCAAGCTTCCGGAGGGCTTTTTATCCAACGATGAGACGCTGATCTTCACCGAGGCTTCAAATCTGGCAGACTATACCTGGTTTTATTACATTACGACCTGGTTTTACATCATATCGATGATGATCATACCGTCCTGGCTTGGTCCGATCATAATAAAAGTCATCATCCAGTGTCTGACTGCAGGATACACGGTGGCAAGACTCAAGCGGTATCTTAAGGGGTCGAAACGGGCTTATTTTCTGTACCTGCCCTTTTTCCTTCCCCCCATACTGGCTTATACCACTTCCGCCCACAGGATCCCGATATATATCTTCCTTTATGTGATATTTATGTTCAGCATATGCATGGACAGACTTGAAGGCATTCCCTTTTCCGTAAAGCGGATCCTTCCCCTTCTTCTCCTTATGGCAGTTCTTACCCAGTGGCGTACGGAGGGGATCTATCTGGCTCTTTTGGGTCCTGTCCTGATACTGGTATGCTATCCTTCGATCTATGAGGACCGGAAGGCCGCTTTATCAAACATCCTTAAACTTGTGCTGGTCTCTTTTCTGATCCAGTATATCGTTGCCATTCCTCAATACGGCGTGATCCCTTCCCGGATGGGAGATAAAGCCGTAAACCGGATGCTCCCGTTTTATGCTTATACCGTTACCAACCTTTACCGTAACGGTCTGGATCTTTCGGATCCCCAAAATGCTTCCGACTGGGATAAGGTCGACCGGTATCTGGATGTGGAGACGATCGCTGCGATCAATGATTATCTGGGTGATATCAATTATGAGGATTCGCTCATCCTTTATTATGAGGGATATGACGGAAGACGCCCTGAGGCTACAGATGAAGATTATCTCGTTTTTGTCGATGGAGTTCAGGGACTCATGTTCAATAATCCTTCTGTACTGATGAAAACGAAATGGGGCTCATTCGATTATGCCGCTACCGTGTATGATCCCGTGACCGACTCGGGTCCTGCTGCTCTTGCGGTCAGTATTGTTAAAGTCATATCATACAACCTTTATGTTCCTATGATACTTCTTTGCGTCCTGTTTATCTGGAGTCTTTTCAAAATTAAAGAGAGAGCTTTCTATCTCCTGCTCTCTCTTTGCCTTTTTGCTCATTTCTTAATAGTTTTTGTACTTGCGCCGGCTTCCTACTTCAAGTATTATTTCCCGGTTTATTTCTCTGTATATTTCTTTGCGGTTTTACTGGTTCTGACGGGAGAACTCCGCATCAAATCTCTCGCCAAAAAGCCTGTTGACAGCTGAAAACATCGCTCTTACGGATGCTCTTGTGATATTCGATGATACTCCGACTCCGTAAGTTATGCGATTGTCTTCGACGGACAGCATATGGATATAAGCCGCAGCCTGAGCATTTGAACCACCGGTCAGAGCATGCTCTTCATAATCCACTATCTTGATGTTTATCCCAAGCTCAGAAGAAAGTCCGCGCTTAACCGCATCTATGGGGCCGTTCCCCGTTGCGGAGAACTCACGTGATATACCGTGGTCCGTATAAGTGACCGTAACCTGTGTGTCAAACTCGGTGTCATTCTCGTCTGACAGATCCACCATCTGAAGCTTCCGGAAATGAATAGGCTCTTTCTTGTCGAGATATACACTCCGGAAAGTCTCCATTACCTCCTTCGGAGCAACTTCTCCCTGCTTCTCTGAAAGATCCTGGATCACATTGGCAAATTCCTTATGCATCCCCTTCGGCAGCTTGAATCCGAAATAGGAATCCATGATGAATGCAACTCCTCCCTTGCCGGATTGCGAATTGATCCTTACTATTGGCTCATATTCCCTCCCGATATCCGCCGGGTCAATGGGAAGATATGGAACCTCCCAGGTTTCCGGATGCCGTTCCATCATGGCCTTGATGCCTTTTGATATCGCATCCTGATGAGATCCTGAAAATGCGGTAAATACCAGTTTACCGGCATACGGATGTCTGGGATCTATCTTCATCTTGGTGCATCGCTCATAGATATCTATGATCTCACCTATATTCTCTATATTAAGTTTAGGATCTATTCCCTGTGAAAACATGTTGTAGGCGATATTCAGCACATCCACGTTTCCGGTACGCTCTCCGTTTCCGAAAAGAGTCCCTTCGACTCTTTCGGCGCCCGCAAGTATTGCAAGCTCTGTCGCCGCAACCCCTGTTCCCCTGTCATTATGCGGGTGGATCGAGAGGATGACCGAATCCCTGCGCTCTAAATGAGAATTCTCCCATTCTATGATATCCGCATATACATTGGGGGTAGTCATCTCGACCGTGGCAGGCAGGTTGATGATGACTTTGTTGTCCGGGGTCGCTCCCCAGGCCTCCGTCACCGCATTACAGACTTCACATGCATACTCCGGCTCGGTTCCGGTAAAACTCTCCGGAGAATATTCCAGTATTATCTCTCCGGGAAAATCC
Source organism: Lachnospiraceae bacterium (assembly GCA_024699045.1). Taxonomy (GTDB): domain Bacteria; phylum Bacillota; class Clostridia; order Lachnospirales; family Lachnospiraceae; genus NK4A144. Next base: position 16,933 of record JAILQK010000068.1, read on the forward strand.
GCCGCTCTTTCCTTTACCATCCTGGTTCCGTCCGTCGCAAGCTTCTTTATCTCCTCTTTTCCCATCTTAAAGACTACATCCCGCTGTAAGGTAGATGTTGAATTATATATATGCACGATCGCTCTCGGGATCCCTTCTATGGACTCAAAGGTCCGGTCTATAAGATTCTCACGGCACTGGGTCAAAACCTGCACCGTTACGTCATCCGGAATGAGGTTTTTATTTACAAGCTCTCTCAGAAAATCAAATTCTATCTGGCTTGCAGCGGGAAACCCGATCTCGATCTCCTTAAATCCAAGCTTGACCAGCTCGTTAAACATCTCTATCTTTTCAGAAACCACCATGGGCTCGACAAGCGCCTGATTTCCGTCTCTCAGATCCACGGATACCCATGTCGGCGCTTTTTCTATCTGCCTGTCCGGCCACTTACGCTCAGGATAATCTATGACCGGGTTCTTTTTGTATCTCTTATAATTAAGCATCTTCTCTCCTCTTCTCCTTTGTGAAAATATGCTGCTAAGGCTTATACAAAAACCTCCCTGAATGGATTCAGAGAGGTCTTTTTTCATTTTGGTTAAAGATCCTTCATACGTACTTTTGGGATCTTATCAGATTCTCTGCTTTTTATCTACTCCCCGAGACCGGCATCGATCGCCCCTACAAGGCCCTTCAGCGCCAAATCTTCATCCTCTCCTTCACAGAATAGCTCGATTTCATCTCCGCATTTTACACATGCACCCAAAACAGAAAGGACACTCTTTGCATTTGCCGTGTTCTCCCTGAATTTAAAAGTGATCAGCGATTTATACTGCATCGCCTCTTTGCACAGGATACCTGCCGGACGCAGATGAAGTCCTGTCGGATTTTTAATGATAACCTTTTGTGAGACCATTTTCCTCTCCATCTATAACTGCTTTTATTAATATATCAAATATGAACTGATTATTCAAATCAAACATGTATTCAATCTGCTTCAATCTGCCGGATCGTCTATGATGACTCCCTCCGGAATACCGCCTCCCACAGATTGCACGAGCACGCTGACGGTAGTGGCTACTCCGCTGCTGTAAACTCCTTCCGGATAAGCAAATACTATCTCCGCATCGTAAATCCCGGGAACCCATTCCGTGATGCCGTTCTTTTCCTTTACCGCATCCATGTCTATCCTTCCGGTAAGCATGGAGCCGTCAACCGTGGCCAAAACTTCCGGCAATCCCCGGATCCCGGTGACAACTGTAAGCGTATTCGGGCTTATGCCCGCCGTAACGCCTTCCGGTATGGACTCTATGGTTATATTCGATACCGGAACCTCGACATTCATAAGGTTCATCGCAACCACTTCGACCGTTACGGAGGAATGCGTATCCATTGTAATGTCCACCGGTCTTGTATTTGCCGGGAGGTATGCCGCCACGTCTATGGTAGTGGTTATGTTTTCTGTCGCTCCGGTTATATCTATCTCCGATGAAGGAACCGTTATGGAGCTTACGCCCGACAAAGCCTCCGGATTACCCGAAAGCTCGATCTCCGTAAGAGTGGCTGAAAGCTTGCCCGTTGTCGCAAAGCCTTCCGCAGGAGTTCCGGTATAGCCGTATGATATGGCCACTTCCTTATTAGCCCAGATCTCTGCTGTTACCGATACGCTTGACCTTGAGAGCTCAAGACGGTTGACATCCACATCGTCTCCATTACGATCAACAAAGACTATAGGCGTATCTGTCCTCATATCTCTTGTCATACCCTGTACCGATATGCGGACCAGCGCCTTATCTATCGTCTCAACCAGAGACATCGGTCCTTGTACTCTTACGACGTTGCTGGCAAGAGTCACATCGCCGGTCGAGTAACCTTCTGCCGGTTCTCCGGTGATCTCATAATCTATAGAGAACTGTTTCGTCCCCAATTCCTCTACGTCAACTATGGCATACGGGGTACGGGGATTCAGGCTTATGATCTTGTCTGACAGC
>JAILQK010000127.1 GCA_024699045.1 Lachnospiraceae bacterium
AACCGGTATATCCGGATCATCCAGAAACTGCCGGCTTATCATATCGGCGATAGATCCATACTCTCCGCCTCTCCTGGGACCCAGATAGTCCCCAAGATCCTGCGGGAGATCGATCCACTCCCCGAACACAATCCCGGATGCCTTATCCAAAACTCCTGCATGCTTAAGAATGGTAAGGTAGCGATGAATATGCTCAAGATCCTCGCCGACATCTTCGACAAAGAGAACATAGGGTTCATCTGTCTTTGAAATATCATAAAATGTATCAAGGACCGAACAGAATGTAGACAGATTTCCTCCTATCAGGATCCCATCGCCCTCACCCTCTTTGCAATACATATTACATTCGCACCTGTACTCAGGTATCGATCCTTCTAATATTGCTTTTTCGGCATTTACACATTCCTCCGGAAGATCATCGAAAGCTGCGCTCATGCAGGCGTGGATTGACGGGATCCCGGCACATGACCAGGCCGAATGAAAGACCGTGATATCACTGTATCCGATTATCAGCTTGTCGGAGTTTTTGATCTGTTCAATCGGAATCTCATCCATGACCTCCGAGGCTCCATATCCTCCCCTCACACAAAAGATCGCTTTGATCTCCGGATCCTCAAGCGCCCATGTAAGATCATCCATAATATCCTGAAACGTGCATATCTCATCATAAACATGTGCACCCTCCACAGGAACATACCCCCACTCTTTAAGTCCTTTTACGGTTGATTCTGTCTGTTCCCTGCTCGGACGGGCCGATGGCGCGATCAGTGCGACCTTATCCCCCTTTGAAAGAAACATCTCTTTATGATTTCCCTCATAAGGAGAATAGCTCACTTCACATTTTGTGTCCGCTCCTTCGTCTATTTTGACCTCTTCACTGTCATTATCCTCTCCCACGGCATCCTCCCCGGCACATCCTGCCAGAAAAAGGACCCCTGCCCCGGCTATCAGCATGCAGATTAATATTAATCTGATATTCTTTTTCATCGTGCTTACCTTCCATGATCACAAAAAACTGATCGCTGTCTGACATCCTCAGCTATCATTTCAGCTGTCCCGTAATAAAGCTCCACAGCTCAGTCGTTGGTCTCGGAAGGTAATGAACCCCATCCGCGGGATCGGGATTTACGGTCGGCGAATCCATGATAAAACCATATACATCAATGACCCTGACCTCATTCTGCTCTGCCCAGGAGACCAGTTTATCGTTGTACTCCTGCATCAGGCTGTTCACATAGCAGTCTCCGTCAAATTCATAGTGAAGATATGTGTCATCCGTAGGTCCTACGGTGCATACCACCATAGTCTTCCCTTTTTGGAGGATCTCCTCATAATACTCACCGTATCCGTTAAAACTGCCACGTTCATTTGCTCCCATCCAGACGACAAGAGTATCAAAATTATCCTCCCCGCAGCTTTCCACGGATTCCTTCAAAAAATCCAGTCCCAGTCCATGTCCCCCGTATACGGAAATACCGTCATGCAGATCGCCGTATATATTATCATCCGAATCGGCAAACATATCGATCGTCCTTGAGTCCCCTATAAAAAGAATCCTTCCGTAACGGTTCTTCGTTTCCCCTGCCGTATCATCGCCTGTCCCGCCTGTTGCTCCTGCTGTATCAGCTGTCTCTGTCGTCCCCTCTGCTGTAATGCTCAGGTCTGTTTTCTCCTCCTTTATTTCTGATCCCTCCTCCAGGGGGATCATCTTCCCGGACGTATCCGTAGAGCTCCCTGATCCCGATCCGGCAGCGCCCTCCGATCCCGCAGCGCCCTCCGATCCCGCAGCGCTCTCCTCACCGGAAATACCGGTTTGCCTGCTTCCGCAGGCTGTCACAAGCGCAACACATACGATCAATATCAGGTATATTATCCTGCCCCGGATCTTCATACTGCCTCCGATGCGATCTTTTTAGCCGCATAAACCTGATAAAGATATCCGAAAACAATAAGAGAGATCCCAACTATATCCGTCACAAGTGAAGGTATGATAAGACATAAGCCTCCGACAACCAGGATCACCCTTATGATGGGATGGATCCTGCACCTTAAATATCCTTCAAGTCCGGAAGAGATACCAAATATACCTATAAGCGAAGTGATGACGATCTGGATCACCTTGACGGGTGTAGTCTCTATGATCAGCAAAGAAGGATCAAAACAAAATACATATGGAACTATAAAAACGGCGATAGCCAGCCTTGAGGCTATAAATGCCGTTTTCATGGGATTGGATTTAGCTATGGCCGAACCGGCATAGGCTGCAAGTGCAACAGGCGGTGTGATATCGGCCACTATACCAAAATAAAACACAAAGAAGTGCGCCGCCATTACCGGCACTCCCATCCTGATAAGGATTGGGGCGCACGTTGCCGCCATAATACAATAATTGGCTGTTGTAGGAACGCCCATTCCAAGGACGATACAGCAAAGCATCGTCAGGAAAAGCGCTATGATAAGTTTATCGTTTGCTATGGATACAATTCCGTTTATAAGCTCATTTGCAAGCCCCGTCATTGTAATGGAGCCCGCGATTATACCTGCTACTCCGCATGCCGCCGCAACCGTTATGGTGCTTTTACCTCCGGCTTCCAGAGCATCCAGACACTTTTTAGGCGTGATCCTGTGTTCCTTGTCAAATAAGCTGACAACAATTGCGATCAATATCGATAGACTGGCCGCTCTCTGCATCGTCATGAAGTTCCCGGAAACCCATACAACAAGCATTATGAGCGGAAGGAGCAGGTATATCTTTTTGATCAGAAGCTTGAACCGGGGCAGCTTATCCCCTGGTATACCTGACAGATTCAGCCTTTTTGCCTCAAGATGCACCGTAATGAATATCCCGGTGAAATACAGTATAGCCGGAAGCACTGCCCTCCCCAATATACTCGAATACGGAACCCCGATAAAATCAGCCATCAGAAAGGCTGCCGCTCCCATTATCGGAGGCATTATCTGTCCGCCTGTGGATGAGGCCGCCTCTACCGCGCCCGCAAACTCACTTTTGTAGCCTGTCTCTTTCATCATCGGAATGGTCACAGAACCTGTCGTAACCGTATTTCCAACCGATGAACCTGAGACCATTCCGCATAGAGCCGAAGAAATAACGGCAACCTTTGCAGGTCCGCCGGCATATTTGCCGGCCACGCAGTTAGCCAGCTGTATAAAGAAGTTTGATATGCCTGTCCTCTCCAGAAAAGCCCCGAAGATAATAAATACAACTATAAATTTTGAACAAACATCAACCGGTGTGGAAAAAACACCCTCCTTCGTATAAAACAGATTTCTTATAAAATAACGTATCCTTCCAAACATATCAGGATTGGTAAGCCCCCATGTTAAAGCATATATTATAAAAAACAATGCGACACAAAGTATGGGAATACCTACGCATCTTCGGGTGAGCTCTATCAATGCGAGAATACCCACTATCCCGATCACTATCTGATAAGGTTCAAACCGTGTCCCCTGCTGGATGATATTATTTGCATTAAATGCAAAATAGAAAAAGGCGCCTGAGCCGACTATCATGGCTATTATGTCATACCAGGGCATGTAGTTTTCACGGATCTCTCCCTTTTTCGCAGGATAGATAAGAAATCCCATGAGTATGATAAGTCCCATGAAAGAAGTAAGCCGTATCTCATCCAAAAAAGTGGCAAAAAGTGTAACATAGATGCACCAAAGGGAAAACAATGCCATAATGACCTTGACGACGATATTCGCCTTGCCGGTCCATACTCTCTGATTTGATTCCCTGTCATATTTTTTCATTATCACATCTACATCTACATCGACAGCAGCTGCAGCGTTTATATTTTTATTATCCATATATCTCCCTTTTATATCCTCCCCCGGTAACATATCCGAATGCGTAAGCTTTATACTGTATGATCGTCAGTCTTCGGTTTGCACAGTGATCCCATGCTCGCTGTAATAACGGGCCGCGCCCTTGTGAAAAGGAGCAGCCATTCCTTCAACCGCCTTCACGGGATCCAATTCTGCGCCCTTGGCATTTTCAGCCGTTATATCTTCAGCATTGTCAAATATTGCCGCGGTCATGTTATAGACAGCATCCTCATCCAGCTTTTCCGATACCACAATGGTAGCCTTTACCGTTATGGTATCGACCGGATCACTCTGTCCCGGATACGTATCCGCAGGTATCTGTAAAGGTGAATAATACGGACAGCTGTTAAGGATCTTATCTCTCAATTCCCCGTCTATATTGATAAGCTTTACCCCGTTAGTTGTGGCAAGCTCGGTTATAGCGCTTGTGGGGGCCCCTGCTACTATAAAAGCAGCCTGGATCTTTCCGTCCTTCATGGCCTCCTTACTGGCTTCAAAGCTCTGATACTGCGGGTTTATATCATCGAGTGTTATCCCTGCGGCGGTCAGCACATCCATTGCGTTAAAATAAACTCCCGATCCGGCATCTCCGATGGAAACACTCTTCCCCTTCAGGTCATAAACAGAATCAATATCATCACTCATGGTAAACAACTGGACCGTTTCGTCATACAGTCCCCCAAGGACCCTGAAATCGTGGGTAGGACCGTCTTTTTCAAAGGATTTGACGCCGTCCCAGGCATAGGCCATAACATCGGACTGGGTGAATCCAAGCTGAAAATCCCCATCCTGTATTGACTGGATGTTTACCTTTGAACCGCCGGTAGAGACTGCCGTCACCTTTATGTCGGTATATTTTGTGATATATTGGGCCAATACCCCGCCGTACGCGTAATATGTCCCGGCAGTCCCTCCGGTGCCGAACATCATTCTCTCTCTTCCCGCGCACCCGGTAAGCATCCCGATGCTTACAAGAATGGCTGAGATCTTCAGCAGTGTCTTTTTTATCTTCAAAACGTTCCTCCTATTCCTGATTATCCCTCTGAATGATATCGGCAAGGAATTCTATGGCTTTTTTGTAATCAATCCTGCCTGTATCCAGACATATGTTATAGTCATGATAAAACCCCAATTCACTGTTGGTATATGTTCTGTAATAAGTCTCCCTCAAGGCATCCTTATGCTCCAGATATTTGACCACATCTGTATCCGGATCCTCTATCAGGTTCCCGGCCCTTTTTACCCTTATGTCTTTATCTGCATATAGAAATATATCAAAAGAAGGTACCCCGGCTTCTCTAAGGATCATATTTGAACAACGACCGACAATAATGCACGGTTCCCCCGACAACTTGATTATAGACTCCTTTTGAGCGGCATATATCGCATCGTATGAACTGACGTAGGATGTTGCGTTGTTTAAGACCATATCGAGAATCCTGGCTCCGACACTCAGTTCCTCCCCTTCTTTTAATATCTCATCTTCTGAATACCCGCTGTTTTCAGCCGTAAGTCTGATAAAATCCCTGTCATGCCAGGGTATGGAAAGCTTTTCCGATAATCCCTTTGCAACAGTACGGCCGCCGGCCGCAAACTCTCTCGAAATGGTGATTATCGGCATGTTCTTATTGCCCATATGATTCCTCCCTTCCGGATCGAAAATTAACATCTCTTCTTATAACCAAACATAGGAAGATCCGGCTTTGTGATCATTTCCTATGTTTTTTACATAAAGGTACCGGTTCTGTACGCATCCACTGTTGACTCCGATTCCAAGGGCAAGTTCGTATTTTCCTGCCCCTGTACCGGCATAGGAAAATTGAAAACGATATTCCTGATCCAGCAGCCGTTATCGGGCTTTTCAGGGTAGATATCTATGCGCTCGATAAACGCCCTCATAAAGTCTCTCTGCTCTACCTCGGTAAACGTATTATACAGCTTATCAAACGCAAGCAGAAGTTGATATACGTTATCGGCGGATATCTTTTCCTGCCACACGCTCAGAAGCCTGCTGTTCCACTCATCCATCTGGGTTTCAATGGTTTCCGACTTATCATACTGTTCGTCATATCTGCGCTGGAGATCGGATATCTTCTTGTTATAATGGGCGTCCGTCACATCCAGATTGTCCATCTGATGCTCCAAACGCGTCTTTGTCCCCTGTACCTGCTTTAACTGAGTGCGAAGTGCTTCAATACGCTCTTCCATCTCCGAAGTATCCACTGCGGTACCGATCTTAGCCTTAATCGCATCCTTAAATCGCTTATCCTTGACCATAGCTGATATGATCGCGGCAACCATACGGTTCATCTCGGTCTGCTCGATATTGAGTCTGAATGAACATTTATGGCCGGTCGCTCCGAGGGTATTTTTGCAGTAATAATAGTAACGTGTGTATTTATCTTTACTGTGTGCCTTGGCTATGTTTCCATACAGACTCTTGCCGCAGCAGGGGCATTTCAACAATCCTGATAGTATATGTGCGTGCTCGATATCATGCACCTTCTCACGCTTGAAGTTGTTGGCTTTACGCTTTTCCTGTGCCAGCTGCCAGTCTGACTCCGATATGATGGCCTCATGATGTCCGTCATATATCGGATACTCATCCTGCTCCACGATATGCATCTCATTACGGGTACCGATCTTCTTTTCGGTACGTCTTCTGCCGTATGCAATCTTCCCCATATAAACGGGATTATCAAGCACACTCTTCACAAAACCGGATGAAAAGCCGGAGATTGTATTATTCTGACGAAGTTTCTTGGTGTATCCGTTATCATTAAGATATGAAGCCACACCGTTGATACCCGAATTGGTATGGATGTAGCGGTCATATATGATACGTATGATCTCCACCTCATCGTCTGCTATCAACAGTTGTCCGTTTTCAAGTTTATAGCCATAGGGCGCGAATCCTCCGTTCCACTTACCCTCCTTTGCTTTCTGCTCCCTGCCTGCCATGGTCTGGGTGCGGATATTTTCACGCTCTATCTCAGCGACGGCTGAGAGGACGGATATCATAAGCTTACCGGCATCCTTTGAGGAATCTATACCATCTTCCACGCAGATAAGGTTTACTCCATAATCCTGCATTGTCTGAAGGGAATTCAGCACATCAGCAGCATTACGTCCGAAACGGGACAACTTAAATACCAAGACGAAATCTACACCATCCTCGCCGCTTTCGATCTTCTCCATCATCCTCGTAAACTCGGGTCTACCCTTTATGTTCTTCCCAGAGAAGCCTTCGTCAGAAAACTCGGAAACGATTGTCATATCCTGATATTCAGCGTATTTTCTCAGTTTATCCTTCTGTGCCTCCAAGCTATACCCGTCCACCTGTATCGCCGTAGATACACGGGTGTAGATATAGCATTTCTTTTGTTTCTTCACTTCTGTTTCCTCCTACGGAAGCTGTAATGCTCCGTTTTTCAGCAATTTTTTGACCAACGGGTCATACTTGTCAATCCCAAAATCTTCTACTATGCTGGTAATCCTTGCTCCTGCATCTCTTGAGGAAGCCCCGCAAAGAAATACACGCTCATCCTTAGTTCC
>JAILQK010000196.1 GCA_024699045.1 Lachnospiraceae bacterium
TTTGAAACAGGGGATGTTTTCAATATCGGGATTCTGAGGTATCATAAATAAAGTGTGCAATATTGTAAAGCAGATAAAAAGGCGGGACGAGAAGTGAGATCAGCCATAGTTGTCGGAGGAGCCGGATTTACCGGGATCGCCCTGACAAAAAGCTTAAGAAAAATGGATTATTCCGTATACAACGTGATCCGACCGGGATCGGCACACCGTTCAAGGCTCGATGAAAGCGATAAGGAGCTGCATATCATTGAGTGTGCGCTCGAGGATCTGATATCCCTGGAGGACGGTTTTTCGGTGGATTCCCGTCGAGAGATACAGGGAGACGGTTCCGGCTTGAAGATACCCGGAAATATCGATGTGATGTTTTATATTTCATGGGTGCCCGATGCGGGATTAAGGGGACAGTATAAAAATGTCGGTTTTTTGAACAATGCGCTCGACCTGGCGTCAAAGATCGGATGCAGGCGCATCGTTATCACGGGATCGCAGGCGGAATACGGTGTGGTTCCCAAGGATGAGATGACATATGAGGACAAAAGACCGGATCCGGTCACGGATTACGGCGCAGCAAAGGTCGCATCCTGTTATCTGAGCAGACAGTATGCGAAGGATCTTGGGATCGAATGGATATGGGGGAGGATATTCAGCCTGATCGGGAAGAACGAGCCGACAACCAGAATGCTCCCGGCGTTATATCACTCCCTTAAGGAAGGCCGTGACTTCGAACTGTCTTCCTGCAGACAGAACTGGGATTACCTTGATGTGCATGATGCGGCAGATGCACTTACAGCTCTTGCGGAACGTGGGAAACCCGGAGAGATCTATAATATAGCGAACGGGGATTACAGAGAATTAAGATCCTATACCGAGGAGCTTCGGAAGATCGTCAATCCGGGCGTAAAGGTGTCATACGGCGATGATCCATCACCTTTTATAAGCCTGCAGCCTTCGGTCGGGAAGATATATCAGGACACCGGATGGAAAGCGAAAAGAAGCTTTGCACAGAGTGTATCGGATTATGATGCAAAGACACTGGATCAATAAAAGGGCGATCGGGTAAAATGGTCAGATTATTTTTGTGTGAAGACGAGATCGTCATGCGTGACGGCATCAAAAATCATATCGATTGGGAAAAGGAAGGCATAGAGTTTGTGGGAGAGGCCTCGGACGGAGAGCTTGCCTATCCGATGATACTCGAGTCCAAACCGGACATCCTTATAACGGATATCAAGATGCCTTTCATGGACGGACTGGAACTGTCGGAGCTCGTGAAAAAGGAACTGCCCAATATCAGGATAATCATCCTTTCGGGGTATGATGAGTTTACTTATGCTCAGCGGGCGGTCTCTCTCGGAGTTACTGAGTATCTTCTCAAGCCGATCTCACCGGGAAAACTAAGGGAATCAATAAGACTGGTAGCGGAAAAGATAGAAGAAGAGAGAGATCTGATAAGAGCTGAGGAAGAATGGGCTAAGGCAGAGCAGGAGGAACGTATTGCCATAGAAAAGGGCCGCCTGTTTGAAGCTCTGATCATGAACAATATGAGTACCTCCGAGGTCCTCGATAAGGCAAAGGAGCTGGAGATATCACTTACAGCGAGAACATACAGGATGGTGCTCATCAGCATTGCGTTAACGGGAGCCAGCGCCGATTCCTTTTCGGAAAGCCGGAACAGACTGAAGGATGAGATCATAACGGCGTATGAAACCGATGCCGATTGTATCATATTTGACAGAGGGTTAAACGGCTTTGCGGTTCTCGTTATGGCGGATGACAGGTCGGGATCGGAGGAGTTAACAAAGGAAAACATCCGTATCCTCCAGGAAACCATGGAGCGATATGAGGATATAGAATATTTTATCGGAGTCGGAGAAACCGTGAACCGGCTGTCCGAGATACGAAACTCTTATTATGAAGCCACAAGAGCCGTTGCGAACCGATTCCTGGTCGAAAACGACACCGAAAAGGTAGTTTTTGCTATAAGCATCGATGAAGATGATAAAGAAAACAAAAGTTCCGGGAATAAAGTTCCCGAACGGCTAAAGTTAAATATCGAGCCTGTCATTGATTCCGAAAGTCCCCATAAGGCTATAGAGAATTTTTTGCGAACGGGGAGCAGTGTAGAGGCAGAGCCGCTGCTTGACTCCATCTTTCTGGCGATCGGGGAGCAGAATGCAAACAGTCTTATCTTCCTGAATTACCTGACCATGGATATTTATCTTGCCATGGCAAGATTTGTCAAGGAAATAGGCGCCGACAGCGAGGAGATAGATAAGGAGTGCGGAGATATCAATGATCTTATCGTGTCATCAATGAATTCGGAAGAGATAAAGGCTTATCTGAAAAAATATCTGCTAAAAGTGATAGAGGTCAGGGATTCTTCCTCCGCAAAAAAGTATTCCCGACTTTTATCCAGCGCTTTGAGTTATATCGATGAGTGTTATGCAAATGAAGATATCTCGTTGAATAAAGTCGCCTCAAACGTCAACATCTCTCCCAATCATTTTTCTACTATATTCAGTCAGGAAATGGGAAAGACTTTTATAGAATATCTTATAAACAAGCGAATGGATAAGGCAAAGGAACTGCTCATGACAACGGATATGAGGAGCAGCGAGATCGCTTATGCCGTGGGCTACAAGGATCCACATTATTTCAGTTACACATTTAAGAAGACTCAGGGAATGACGACGAGGGAGTTCAGATCCCGCGGCAGATCCACCGGAGAGGGTAAATGAACCATTATCAGCGGATCGACCTGAAACGTAATCTTATCGTGATGTACACGGTCATCATGATCCCATTGATGACTGTCTGTACATATCTGGTCTATGAGCTGAACGTGTTCTGTCGGTCTTATGATGCCATCGTTCAGAATGTTACCAGAGCAAACGAGTATAACATTGAATTTAAGAATGAATTCGATTCAGTGATGTATCAGATGGTGGCCCGGTCCCTTACAAAGGAGGAAGTCGGCGGAGCGGTCGGTATGGATAATCCCGAAAAGCTTATTTCCGATGCGGAGAAGACATTTGAAAGCCTGAGAGAAACCACGAATTCGGAACAGGCAAAGGGGCGGATATCTTCAATAAAAAAACTGCTCAATACCCTGCGTAAGAGAATGAACGATATCAACGATTCGATCGATTCCGACAGCGCCTATGACGAGAACATGGAAAGACTTGATACCGATATCAGGATCCTTACGCAACTCATCCAGGAAAGGATATCGGAATATATTTATTATGAATCCGAGAGCATGGAACGTATCCGGCATCAGATGGATGAAGAGAGGCTCAAGGTCGTTAACATCACGATCATTGCGATGCTGATAGCACTGATCGCCTCGGCTGTTTTTTACATGCTGATCTCCAGATCGATCACCGAACCCGTGGCAAATCTGGAATTAAAACTCCTGCAGGCGCAGATCAATCCACACTTCCTGTATAATACCCTGGACAATATAATATGGCTTGCCGAAGACGGCCGTAAAGAGGAGGTTGAAGATATCACTTCTTCGTTGTCGATGTTTTTCCGCACGGCATTATCCGGAGGTAAAGATTTTATAAAGATCAAGGATGAGCTCACACATATCGAGGCATATCTTCATATACAGCGACAGCGTTACAGGGATATCCTTTCATATGAAATAGATGTACCGGAAGAGCTGAAAGAATATATCATCATAAAGATGACGCTCCAGCCTATCGTCGAAAACGCTCTGTATCACGGAATAAAGAACAAACGGGGCGGCGGGACCATAAGAGTTACCGGGAGAGAAGAGAAAAACCGCGTATATCTAACCGTAAAGGATAACGGCATGGGAATGGATGAGGAGACACTTACCTATATTAAAGAAATAATATCCGGAGAGAAAAAACCGTCTTCCGATAACACCGGATTCGGATTGTCGAATGTTGCAGAGCGGATGAGGCTTAATTATGGTACACACTGCGGCATCAATATCAGCTCGACATACGGTGAAGGGACCGAGATGGATATATATATTCCGAAAAGGATAGAAAAATCCGATGATAATTCCAATAAAAGTGAACAAAAACTGTAAAAATATCAAATTTTGTTCATATTCTATTCATATTTCGTAAAATAAACCCCCTGTTTTGTGAAAAATGTGCATGGATTTAATCCGTCTCAACGAATAAAATTACCATTGTAAAGTAAAAAGGGTGATATCACCCGTACTTCATAAGGAGGAAAAAATGAAGAAAAAGTTACTTGGCACTCTTCTTAGTGCAGCAATGGTAATGTCACTTCTCGCCGGTTGTGGCTCAACAGCTCAGCAGCCTGCAGCAGATGCGGCAGCAGACACAGCAGCGGCAGTCGAGGAGACAGCAGATGCAGCAGCAGATACTGCAGATGCAGCAGCAGATACAGCTGCAGACGTTGAGGAAGCAGCAGAGAAGGTTGAGGAAGCAGCAGCAGACGCAGGAGCAGCAGGTGGAAACATCAGCATTGGTTTTGCTCAGGTTGGACACGAGTCTGACTGGCGTACAGCTTCAACAAAGTCCTGCCAGGATGTTTTCTCGGAGGCAAACGGATATGACCTCAGCTTCGTAGATTGTGACAATGACGAGGCAGCTCAGAAGGAAGCAGTTCGTTCTTTCATCGAGCAGGGTGTTGATTACATCATCATCGACCCCATCATCGCAACTGGTTGGGATACAGTTCTTACAGAGTGTGAAGACGCAGGAATCCCTGTAATCGTTATCGACAGAACCATCGACGATTCCGATAAGTATGTTTCATGGGTAGGATCAAACTTCCTTACAGAAGGTAAGGCAGCAGGTGAGTGGCTTAAGGCTTATGCCGAGAAGCAAGGCATCAAAGAGATCAACGCACTCGTTATCTCAGGTTCAACAGGTGCTTCAGCTCAGATCGGCCGTTCAGACGGATTCAATGAGATCGCTAAGAGAGAAGGCTGGACTATCCTTGATGAGCAGACCGGTGATTTCACAGAGGCAGGCGGACAGGAAGTTATGGAGTCATACTGCAAGTCTTACGAAGGTAAGTTCAATGTAGTTGTTTGCCAGAACGATAATGAAGCATTCGGTGCTATGACAGCTATGGACAATGCAGGTGTTGCATACGGCCCCGGCAAAGACGTTATCCTTATCTCCTTCGATGCTTGTACAGCAGGTCTTGAGGATGTTAAGGCCGGCAAGATCTCAGCTGACTTCGAGTGCAACCCTCTTGCAGCTCCTTTCGTTGAGCAGGTTATCCAGCAGCTTCAGGGCGGCGAGACACCTGACAAGGAAGTATTCATGGAGGAGCACTGGTATGCACTTCCTGACCAGATCGTTGAGTTCTCTATCGACGGCGAGCCTCAGAAGATGACAGAGGTTACTGACGAAGTAATAGCAGCTCAGTATTGATAATATCTTCGATCATGTATCAGCATGCAGGGTGTAAAAACCCTGCATGCAGTTAAAGGAAACGGGCGCGGGAGTGCGTAAGATGCGCAGCATCTTGCGTACAGGGCGGCCGTTTCTTATTATCGACATAGCAATTCAGAAGAAAGGAGAGAAGGTACGTGGAAGAAAATGTAGTGCTGACTGCACGGGGCATATCGATGTCTTTCCCCGGAGTCAAAGCTCTGGATGATGTTGATCTGACACTGCGTAAGGGCGAGATCCATGCACTTATGGGGGAAAACGGAGCCGGAAAATCGACCCTGATCAAGTGTCTGACAGGAATAAACGACTTCGAAAGCGGAGAGATCCACATTGAAGGCATTGACGGACCGGTCAAGAATCATTCTACAAGGGATGCTCAGAACGTCGGCATCTCAACCGTTTATCAGGAGGTAAACCTCTGCCCGAACCTTTCCGTAGCGGAAAACCTCTTTATCGGACGTGAACCTCTGACCAAGATTCATACCATCGACAGAAAATCCTATAACAAACGCTCGCAGAAGATAATGGACGAGCTTGGCATATCGGTGGATGTAACCCAGAACCTGGAAAATTATTCCCTTGCGATCCAGCAGATGGTAGCGATAGCAAGGGCTGTAGATATGGATTGTAAGGTGCTCATCCTTGACGAGCCTACATCATCGCTTGATGATGAAGAGGTGGAGAAGCTGTTTACTCTTATGAGAGGGCTTCGGGAAAAGGGTGTCAGCATTTTGTTCGTTACACACTTCCTTGAGCAGGTATATGCAGTATGTGACAGGATCACGGTGTTAAGGAACGGAACATTTGTCGGTGAATATCCGATCGCTGAGCTTCCCAGAGTCAAGCTTGTCGCTGCGATGATGGGTAAAGATCTGGATGATCTCGCAGAGATAAAGAAAGAGCAGAAGGATTTCTCGAAAGAGCCTCTTGAGATCAATGCAAAGGGGCTGTCTCATGCCGGAACGGTAAAACCTTTTGATCTCGAGATCCACAAAGGAGAAGTTGTAGGTATAGGCGGACTCCTGGGATCAGGAAGATCGGAACTGGCGCGCTGCATCTACGGTGCGGATAAAGCCCAGACCGGCACTCTGGAAGTGGCCGGAGAGCAGGTTAAGGTCAACCAGCCTATAGACGCTATGAATAAAGGCATGGGAATGCTTCCTGATGACCGTAAGGCTGAAGGGATCATTGCGGATCTTTCGGTCCGTGAGAATATAATCCTTGCGCTTCAGGCTAAAAGAGGTATGTTCAGGCAGTTATCAAGAGCCCAGCAGGAAGAGATAGCGGACAGATACATCGATCTTGTGCAGATAAAGACCGCAAGCAAGGAAACTTTGATCAAGCAGCTTTCGGGAGGTAATCAGCAGAAAGTCATACTTGCCCGCTGGCTCGCGACCGATCCGGATTTCCTGATCCTTGATGAGCCTACAAGAGGTATCGATATAGGAACAAAGTCGGAGATCCAGAAGCTTATCGTAAAGCTTGCAGGTGAGGGAAAGAGTGTGCTCTTCATATCATCAGAGATAGAGGAGATGCTCCGTACGTGTAACAGAATGGTGATCATGCGCGATGGACAGAAAGTCGGAGAGCTCGATCACGAACTCTCACAGGAAAGTGTCATGAAAGCTATAGCAGGAGGTGAGTCATAATTATGAAAAAGACATGGACAAAGATCAAACAATGGCCGCTGTTCCTGCCGGTATTATCGCTTATCATCGTCATGGCGGTAAATATAATACATGATGCGGCGACGGGAGCCAATCCGCTTTCATTCTTCCTGATCTCTTTAAGGGATACGACTACAAGCGGGACCATCCTGTACGGACGTATCATCGATATAATCAACAGAGGATCGGAGGTAGCGATACTTGCCATAGGAATGACACTGGTCGTATCCGCTTCGGCCGGAACCGATATCTCGGTAGGATCGGTAATGAGCCTTTGTGCAAGCTTTATGTGTATGATGCTTGCCGGTTACGGCGTATCGTCGACCACTACACTTGCGGTACCGCTTGTGGTAGGTCTTCTTTGCGCAGTGGTGATGGGACTTGTATGCGGCGCATTTAACGGAACTCTGGTCGCGCATCTGCATATCCAACCTATGGTCGCCACGCTGATCCTTTATTCCGCAGCAAGGGCGATCGGACTTCTGCTCTGCAACGACCTTATCGTTTATGTAAGAAATCCTTCGTTTGCATTTATCGGAGCATTTGCGGGACCTATCCCGACACCCATAATAATAACGGCGATCTGTATCATAGTCGTATCACTGGTCCTTAAGAAGACCGCACTCGGAATGTATATTCAGTCAGTAGGTATCAATGCGAGGGCAAGCCGTATCGCCGGACTAAATTCCAAACTGCTCATCTTCCTGGCATACCTTCTCTGCGGACTCTTTTCGGCCATAGCCGGAATAGTGGCATCCTCAAGGATCACTTCGGCGGATTCCAATAACATCGGCCTTTACCTTGAGATGGATGCGATCCTTTCGGTCGCACTCGGAGGAAACAGTCTGGGCGGCGGAAAGTTCAATCTTGCAGGGTCGATCATCGGAGCGTATACGATCCAGGCCATTACGACAACCTTATATGCGCTCGGAGTTTCATCAATACAGGCGCCGGTGTTCAAGGCTATCATAGTCATTATCATAGTTGTAATAGAAGCACCGCCGTTTAAGGCGTTTGTCGGCAGATTAAGTGCGTCACGCGCAGCAGCAAAGGGGGTGAGAGCATGAAAGGCTCAAAATCAAAGATCAACAGTAATACGCTCCTCCTGCTAATCACGATAGCACTGTTTATCGTCCTGTATGCGGGCGGCTGCATAGCATACGGAGCAAAGGGATTTACACATTTCCAGACGTTCCTGAATATACTTATCACTAATGCAGGACTGATCTGCGTAGCCTGCGGTATGACCTGTGTCATGCTTACGGGAGGAATAGATATCTCGGTAGGCGCGCTGATCGCGATGGACTGTATGCTCCTTGCGGTTGGAATGAGCAAAGGCATAGGCGCGGTCCCGATGGTTATCATCGTGCTTGTGATAGGTATTGTATTCGGAGTGGTACAGGGTTTTCTTGTAGGATATCTCGAAATCCAGCCCTTCATAGTATCGATGGCGGGCATGTTCTTTTGCCGTGGCATGACGGCCGTGATATGTACGGATCAGGTGTCCATCACAAAGGATATCAGTCCCGTATTCTACGCCTGGGCCAATGCAAAGATCATAGTTCCCTTTGGTGGATATACAAACAATAAGGGTAAATATATGGCCCCTTATGTA